>JAYVNF010000046.1:0-2353 GCA_043758575.1 Rhodoferax sp. | reverse complement strand
TTGGACTTGTCCTGCGGCGCCACAAATCCGATCGGTCGTTTTGGTGGTTCAGTGGGTTGCATGAGTTCACGCACAGCATCCAGCAACTGGCGCAATTGCAAGCGCGTATTTCGGCTGAAGGTGTCATGCGACTGCTCCAGGCGTTCGGTACGCGCCTCCAACGCGGTCAGGCGCTTGTCAACTTCTGCGTTCGTGGATAGCGCCTCGCGCAAATGCACAAAGGCGCGCACCACGTAGATGCCCATCTCCACCGCCTGGGTTGACGCCAACACGTTGGCGGCCTGTATGGCGCCGTGCTCTGTGAAGGCATAGGGCAACGTTTTGGAGAACTTCAGCCCTTTGAGGTGGTCACAGTTTGTGACCACCTCGGCCTTCTCCCTAGCGGTGAGCTGAAAACGAAAGTCAGACGGAAACCGCGCCTCGTTGCGTTTGACTGCCTGGTTCAACGCTTTGGTCGGCACGCCATACAAAGCCGCCAAATCCGTATCCAGCATCACCCGCAGACCGCGAATCTTCTGAATACGCTCTTCCATGCGTAGCGTCTCTATTGCATTCATGTGTGTGACTCCATGCAAATGGGCAATGCCCTTGCTTGTTCTTGTTCTTCTTCCGTGCGCCACGTTATCCGGATGAGTATGCAGTTGTCAAACCAGGTTGAGGGAACTGCGCCCGTATACTGATTCGCCCATCCAAACTCCCGCAGCCTCGTCACCAAGGACTTCCATGCTCGCCAGAATGTTAAGACTCACCATCGCTTTGCAGATGGTTTTTGGCGCGGCACTGGGCTATTGGCTGTTAAACAAGGGCACCGGCCTTGCCGCTTTGGTGTTGCAACTGGCCCTGTGTGCTCTGGCCGCGCCGTTGCTCATTAATCTGTCCACCGTTGGCTATGGTTTTGCGCGCTCGCGCAACGGCGAAATTACGGCGCTGTGGTGCAAAGCCCTTGTGGGGGAATGCTTGGCCAGCGTCCAGTTCTTTTTGCTGCGCCAGCCCTGGGCCTTTGCCCCGCCCTTGCTGCAGCAGTCCCACAGCCAGCCAGCGCGCATACCGGTGCTGCTGGTGCATGGCTTTGTGTGCAACCACCGGGTCTGGGACGTGATGGCTCCAGCCCTCGTACGCCAAGGCCATACCGTGCTGGCGGTCAATCTGGAGCCGCTGTTCACATCCATAGACGACTACGCCGAGCAGCTGGAGCAGGCGGTGCAATCGCTGTGCCAACAGACCGGCCAGCAGCAGATTGCGCTGATCGGACACAGCATGGGCGGCCTGGTCATTCGGGCCTGGATGCGGCGCTATGGAAGCCAGCTGGTGGCGCGCGCTATCACCCTGGGCACACCGCATGCGGGCACCCAGCTGCGCTCCATGGTCAGCACACCCAATGGCTTGCAGATGGCCTGGCACAGCATTTGGCTCAAAGACCTGGCGGCGTCTGAGACCGAAGCCATCCGCCACACCTTGCGCCTTGCCCTCAGCGCCCAGGACAACGTGGTCTACCCGCAGCGCGCGCAGGCCCTGGCTGGCGTGACCCCCAAGGTGTTCGAAGGACTGGGCCATGTGCAGCTCTGCAAGGCACCCGAAGTCCTGCATTGGGTCGCTTCCGAGCTGGCGCTGTTGTAAGCTCGGTGGCCATGCGCCCCACTTCCAAATCCGATTTGTTCTGGTCCTTTTCCTGGCTTGCCCTGCAGGGCTTTGGCGGCGTGCTGGCGGTGGTGCAGCGGGTCCTGGTGGAGAAGAAGCAGTGGCTCACGCGTGAGCAATTTGTAGAGGAATGGGCGGTGGCGCAAATCCTGCCCGGCCCCAATGTGGTCAACCTGGCATTGATGCTGGGTGACCGCTACTACGGCTTTTCCGGCGCCATGCTGGCCATGGCCGGCATGCTGTTTTTCCCTTTGCTGATTGTGCTGGCCATGGTGGTGCTGTATAGCGGCGTGGCCGACATGCCGCAGGTGCAGGGTGCGCTGCTCGGCATGGGCGCGGTCACAGCCGGCCTGATCACAGCCACCGGCCTGAAGCTGCTGCCAGCACTGCAGCGCAATCCCTTGGGTAAGGTGCTGTGCTGGCTGGCCGTTGCCCTCACCTTCGTTGCCATCGCGTTGTTGCGTGTGCCCCTGCTGTGGGTGCTGCTGGTCTTGGGTGGACTGAACTGCGCGGGCGCCTACCGCATGCTGCGCCAGCATGAAAGCCATATCGCCACAAGGGAGCCCGCACCATGAACATCGTGCTGACCGTGGGCGACTGGTTCGACATGCTGGGGCACTTTCTGTCGCTGTCCCTGCTGGCCGTGGGTGGCGCCATTGCCACCGCGCCCGATATGCACCGCTACCTGGTGGAGCAGCAGCACTGGCTTAGCGAC
>JAYVNF010000045.1:0-7452 GCA_043758575.1 Rhodoferax sp. | reverse complement strand
GTGGTGGACGATGAGGCCCTGGCCCGCGCCCGCCTGTGCACCCTGCTGGGCGACTGCCGCGCACCCGAGGCGCAGGCTGCGGCCCAGGCCGCCAACGCCGTGCAAGCCATGCAGTACCTGCAGCACCAGCGCTTTGACCTGGTGCTGCTGGACATTCACATGCCCGGCACCGATGGCCTGCACCTGGCCCAGGCCATACAGGCCCTGCAGCAGCCACCCGCCGTGGTCTTTGTGACCGCGCATGCCGGCCACGCGCTGCAGGCTTTTGAGCTGGACGCCACCGACTACCTGACCAAGCCGGTGCGCTTGGAGCGCCTGCAAGCTGCGCTGCAAAAAGCCGAACGCTTGCTGCAGGCGCGGGGTGCGGCGCTGCCCGAGGCCGCCGAAGCTGAAGACGTGCTCCTGATCCAGGACCGCAACCGCACCGAACGCCTGCCCCTGAGCCAGGTGATTTACTTCAAGGCCGAGCTCAAGTACATCACCGTGCGCACCGCCACACGCCACTTCATTCTGGACAGCTCGCTGGGCGAGCTGGAGGAAAAATACGGCGAACGCTTCCTGCGCATCCACCGCAATGCCCTGATCGCCAAACACGCCGCCCGTGCCTTGCAAAAACACCACGACCCGGAGGAGGGTGAGGGTTGGGCCCTGCGGCTTGATGGGGTGACTGAGCTGCTGCTGGTGTCGCGGCGGCAACTGGCGGCGGTGCGGGAGTTGCTTGGGCGAGGCTAGCCGCCCACGATTTCCAGAGCCAGGTCGCGTGGGTTATCTGTGCGCTTGCTGACATCCAGCATTTCAATACCCAAGACCCGCCCCGCTGCATCAAAGTCAAACACCACGCCAGGCCGCACCTCATCGCTCTCCGCGACAGTGCCAACCAACAGACGGATGTACATGGCATCGGCTTTGGGGTCGTATTCGATTTTCATGGTTGCACTCCGAATTTTTCAAACCTGCTGGTGGCCATGACGGTTATCACCAGAATCACCAGAATCACCACGTCACCTTCGTACAGAACACGCAGCAGCAGACGCTTGCCTTGGCGTTCAATCCAGCCTTGCGCCTCTTTGCGGCCGTGTTGCGCGTCGACGGTGCGCAATGGTTGTGCAAGCGTGCTCAGTACTTCCTCCTGGCTGATGCCGCGCTCTTTCATTCGTGCAAGTGCATGCTGCGTAAAGTTGAACTGCATGGATTTGATTGTGCTGCCATTGGGGTCGCTGTCAATCTGTGAAATTGATAGCCCCACCAGGTTCGGCGCAAGTTGAGATGCCAGCGCATCGCGTGGCTCGGCGGGCTGGTGATGAATGGCTTACCCATTTTCATGCTCGTTCACGCGGATTGGTACGCCACTGTCACTGTCCATACACCGCCGGTCATGGTGCTGGAGGGGCAATCCTTCCAGCTAAACCAATTTGTCATAACAGCTAGTGCGTGCACCCATCAGCTCCCAAGGGTTTACCCTGAAAAGTAAAAACTAACTAGTTCGTACAATTTTCCCATGGCTGGCCGAAACCCGCGGCAACGGTCGCGCGGTAGTAGAGCGGTGCTAAATTGCGCCAGACATCCAGCGCCGCCAGCCCAGCGCACAAAAACAGAACCGAACGAGGAGCCGAACCATGATTCCTGCTGCCGCAAACCCCGCGCACCATGCCATTGGCATTGAGGTGGCCGCTGACAGCCTTCCGCACCAACGCTTTTCGCCCAGGATTGAGCATGGTTTTGACCTGTTCCTGGCCCTGGTGCTGTTTCTTGAGCTGGTGCTGCTGTTTGGCAACACCGCCATGCGCGGCATGTTCAATACCTCGCTGGTCTGGGCCAACGAAGTGGCCGAATATGCGCTCACCAGCCTGGCCTTCATAGGCGGGGCTGTGGCCTACCACCGTGGCCTGCACCTGGTGGTGCGCTTTGGTATCGACAAGCTGCCGGATCGTTTTCGCGCAACCGTGGAGTGCGCCCGCCATTACTTTGTGATTGCGGTGGCGCTGATTGGCCTGCGCTACGCAATGCCAATGTGGCACGACGCCTGGACCAATCTGACCGTGGTGCTGCAAATTCCCAAGTCCTGGACCTTGCTGCCCTTTTTCATCGGAATGGGCCTGACCGTCCTCTTTGCGCTGGCCGAGCTGCGCCGCCACACGGCCAAAGAGAACATCGTCGCCTTCCTGCTGGTCGGTGGTCTGACGCTGGCCTGGTACCTGGCCCAGTCTTTCTCCGGCCCCTGGACCGGCTCTGTGGGCATAGGCATTGCCCTCTTGGTGCTGCTGTTTCTGGTGTTTGCCGGCGTGCCGATTGCCTATGTGCTGTCGGTCACCGCCTACACCCTGCTGTTCAGCTCGGGTGAGGAGCCCATGGCGGTGTCCATGGCCATGTCCAACGGTATCAGCAGTTTTATCCTGTTGGCCGTGCCCTTCTTCATCCTGGCCGGCAATGTGATGACCGAAGGCGGACTTACCAAGCCGCTGGCCGACTGGGTCACCGCCATGGTGGGGCGCATGCAGGGCGGCCTGCTGCACGCCGTGGTGATTGCCATGTACATCTTCTCGGGCATCTCCGGCTCCAAGATTGCCGACGTGGCCGCTGTAGGCACCACGCTCAAGGGCATGCTTAAGGAGCAGGGCTACGACCCGGCCGAGAGTGCCGCCGTGCTGTCGGCTGCCGGCATCATGGGCGAGACCATTCCGCCCAGCCTGGTGATGATGGTGCTGGCATCGATTACCACACTGTCGGTGGCCACCTTCTTTGTCGCCGGTGTGCTGCCGGCCGCCGTGCTGGGCATCTGCATCATGGTCCTGATCAGCCGCCGCGCCAAGAAGAACAACTGGCCGCGTTGCCCGGCCATCTCCTGGCCCGAAAAGCTGCGTGTGAGCGTGCGTGCACTGCCGGCGCTGGCCGTGCCCATCATCCTGATCATCGGCATCGTGGGCGGTATTGCCACCACCACCGAAGTGTCTTCCATTGCCGTGGTGTTTTCCATCGTGGTCTCGGTCTTCATCTACCGCGGCATGACCCTGAAATCCTTCATCACCACCCTGGCCGATTCCGGTGCCATGGCCGGCATGGTGCTGTTCATGGTGAGTGCCGGGAGCGCTTTTTCCTGGACCCTGGCCATCAGCGGCCTGCAGACTGTGGTGAGTGATTTCCTGATGCTGCTGGGCGGCTCGGCCTTTGCCTTCATTGCCTTTTCCATCGTGCTGATGGTGGTCATGGGCTCCATCCTGGAGGGCCTGCCTTCGCTCTTGATCTTCGGGCCCATGCTGTTGCAACTCACCAAGCTCTATGGCATTGACCCCATGGCCTTTGGCATCGTCATCATCATCTCCATGGGCATAGGCACTTTCATCCCGCCTTTTGGCGTGTGCTACTTCGTCACCTGCTCGGTCATGGACACCACGGTCGAGAAGGTGACGCCGCGCTTCATGCCCTATCTGGCGGTGCTGCTCATAGGCTTGGTGTGCATTGCTGCCTTCCCGGCCCTTAGCCTGGCCTTGCCGCACGCTTTCAACCTGCACTGATCGGCAGTGTTGCACCACCGTTTTCGTCCACCGTTTTCTTTCCTTTGTTGCCCCGTTCCACTATTCCAGGAGATACCCCATGAAGCCTTCTTTCCAACTGTTGTCCACCACCGTTGCAGCGGCCCTGCTGTGCTGCGCCAGCTCCGCCGTGCTGGCCCAAAGCAAGGTCGTGCTGAAACTGGCGCACTCCGATTCGCCCGACCTGGCCACCTCGCGCAAGGCCGTGATGGCTGACGCTTTTGCCCGTGAAATCAAGGCCAAGAGCGGCGGGCGCATTGAGGTGCAGGTGTTTGCCGCCGGTGCCCTGGGTGGTGAGAAGGACCTGGTTGAGGGCGTGAAGAACGGCTTCATCCAGGCCGGCTTTGCCTCGGGCGTGATGGCCAATTACTTCCCCAGCGCCATGGTCACCGACATCCCCTACCTGTTCCCCAGCGATGACGTGGCCGACAAGGTCATGGACGGCCCCTTTGGCCAGAAGCTGGCCGCCGACTTCAACGCCGCCACCGGCATGCACAACCTGTGTTTTGGGGAAGTGGGCTTTCGCAACTTCAGCAGCGGCAAGAACCCTGTGCATTCGCCCAAGGACCTCGCCGGCCTGAAGATCCGCGTGCAGGAAACCCCGCTCTACATCACCGAGATGAAGGCCCTGGGCGCCCAGCCCACGCCCATCGCCTTCCCCGAGCTCTACACCGCGCTGCAAACCGGCGTGGTCGATGGCCAGGAAAACCCGGTGCCCACCATGATCTTCGCCAAGCTGTACGAGGTGCAAAAGCACGTTACCCTGGACCGTCACAACTACGGCATCGACTGGTTTGTGATGAGCGACAAGTTCTACAAATCCCTGGCGCCTGATCTGCTGAAAGTAGTGACCGACGCGGCCCAGGTCGCCTGCAATGAAGAGCGCAAGGCCAACCGCACCTTCACCACCAACGGCAACAAGACCCTGGCTGAAAAAGGCGTGACCGTCTACACCCCCAGTGCGACCGAAATGGCCCAGTTCCGCACGGCAGCACAGCCCCCGGTGATCGAGTTCCTGAAGACCAAGCTTGACGCCAAGCTGATCGACAGCATCCAGACCGCCGTCAAGGACGCCGACGGCAAGAAGTAAGTGGCAGCCACTATCCGCTGGGGTGTGCTGGGCGCGGCGGCAATCGCCACTGGCCGCACCATGCCGGCCACGCACGCGGCGCCCAGCGCCACGCTGCTGGGCCTGGCTTCGCGCGATGCGGACAAGGGACGGCGCGTGGCGCAGGAGTTCGGCATCACGCGGCTATACGACAGCTACGACGCGCTCCTGGCCGACCCGGACATAGACGCCGTCTACGTGCCGCTGCCCAACCAACTGCACTTCGAATGGGCCCAGCGTGCCCTGCAAGCCGGCAAGCACGTGCTGTGCGAAAAGCCCCTGTGCATGCGCGCCGAGCAGGTGATGCAGCTGTGCGTGGAACGCGAGCGCAGCGGCAAACACATTGAAGAAGGCTTGGCCTTTCGCAACCACCCGCAGTGGGCCAAGCTGGCCGAGGTCATCGCCGCCGGCACCCTTGGCGAAGTGCGTGCCGTGCACTGCACCCTGGCCAAGCAGTTTCTGGACCCCGCCGATGTGCGCAACCAGCTGGACGCCGGTGGCGGCGCCCTGTACGACCTGGGCTCGTACGCCATCAGCGCCTGCAACCTGGTGTTCCAGCGCCCACCGCTGCGCGTGGTGGCGGCGCTGGACCGTGACCCGGTGTTCGGCACCGACCGGCTTTCGAGCGCACTGTTGGACTATGGCGACCGCCATGCCGCCTTCACCGTGGGCACCCAGACTGGCTCTGATGCCTGGGGCACGCACCAGCAGTTCAGCGTGCTGGGCTCCAAAGGCTGGTTGCGCCTGAACTTCGGCTTTGCCCATGCCCGGCCAACGGAGTGCCAGATGGAGGTGGGTGACAGCAGCAGCGTGGGCAGCTTTCCCAGCACCACTTATAGCTTTGAGCCGGTCAACCACTACCAGTTGCAGATCGAGCGCTTCTCCCGCAAGCTGCTGGGGCAGCTGGTGCCAAGCTGGCCCATTGAGGATGCGCTGGACACGCTGCGCACCATTGAAGCGCTGTTCGCCTCGGCCCGCAAGGATGGTTGGCAGGCACTGTCTTGAACTTCGACCCCTACCTCCCCGTTGCTGCGCTGGCCGCATTGCTGGTGGGCCTGTCCAAGGGCGGGCTGCCCAGCATCAGCATGTTGTCCGTGCCTATCCTGTCCTTGGTGATGTCGCCGGTGCAGGCAGCGGCTCTGCTGCTGCCCATCTTCGTGATCTCGGACGTGGCCGGTGTGTACCTGTACCGGCGTGACTACAGCGCCGTCAACCTGCGTCTGCTGCTGCCCGCCGGCATATTCGGCGTGCTGGTGGCCTGGCTGACCGCCTCCATGGTGTCGGACAGGGTCATCACCTTTTTGATTGGCGCCATGGGCTTGGCCTTTTGCCTGAACGTGTGGCTGCGCAAACAAAGCCAGGTGCCGGCGCAACCGGCGCAGGCTATCAAGGGCTGGTTCTGGGGCACGGTGGCGGGCTTCACCAGCTTTATTTCGCATTCGGGTGCGCCACCGTTTCAGGTGTACATGCTGCCGCAAAAGCTGCCCAAGGCCGAGTTTGCCGGCACCGCCACTATTTTGTTTGCGGTGATCAACGCCGCCAAGATACTGCCCTACCAGATGCTGCGGCCCTACTCGACAGACATGCTGCGCAGTGCGGCCGTGCTGGTTCCGTTTGCGCTGCTGGGGGCAGTGGTAGGGGCTTGGCTCACGCGCCGGATTGCCGATGTCTGGTTTTACCGCATCGTGCAGCTCAGCCTGTTTCTTGTGTCCATCAAGCTGCTCGTCGATGCCGTGCGCGGCTAGGCAACGGGCCCCGCAGGCCCGCCGCTGCGAGTGCCTTAGCCGGTGTTGCGCAAGCCCGCCGCAATCCCGTTGATTGAGATGTGGATCCCGCGCTGCACCCGTTCGTCGGCGATGCCGGCGCGGTAGCGGCGCACCAGTTCCACCTGCAGGTGGTGCAGCGGGTCAATGTAGGGGAAGCGGTGCTTGATCGAGCGTTGCAGCGAAGCGTTGTTGGCCAGGCGCTGCTTCTCGCCGGTGATCAGGTTCAGGGCCTGGGCGGTGGCATGCCATTCGGCTTCAATGGTGCTGAATATTTTCTTGCGCAGCTTGGTGTCGCTGACCAGCTCGGCATAGCGCGAGGCCAGGGCCAGATCGCTCTTGGCCATGACCATGTCCATGTTGGAGAGCAAGGTCTTGAAGAAAGGCCACTGCTTGTACATTTTTTGCAGCACGGCCAGGCGCTCCTTGGTTTGCGCCGGGGTCTCGCCTTCGATAAAGCGGTTCACGGCCGAGCCAAAACCAAACCAGCCCGGCAAGGTCAAACGGCACTGGCCCCAGCTGAAGCCCCAGGGAATCGCACGCAGGTCTTCAATTGCCTGCGTGGCCTTGCGTGAGGCAGGGCGGGAGCCGATGTTGAGCTCGGCAATTTCGCGCAGCGGCGTGGAGCTGAAGAAATATTCGGTAAAGCCCGGGGTCTCGTAGACCAGGGCACGGTAGGCCGCCATGCTGAGCTGCGAGAGTTCGGCCGCGGTGTCCAGAAAGGCCTTGGTGGCCGATTTGGTGGGCTGCAACAGCGTGGCTTCCAGGGTGGCCGCCACCAATGTTTCCAGGTTGCGCCGGCCGATTTCGGGGTTGGCGTATTTGGAGCCAATCACTTCGCCCTGTTCGGTCAGGCGGATCTGGCCGCGCACGGTGCCGGGGGGCTGGGCCAGAATGGCCTGGTAGCTCGGGCCACCGCCCCGGCCAACCGTGCCGCCCCGGCCATGAAACATGCGCAGTTGAATGGCGCGGTTGCCTGGATTGTCTTGCGCGAGCTGATCAAATAGTTCCACCAAAGCAATCTCGGCCCGGTACAGCTCCCAGTTGCTGG
>JAYVNF010000044.1:0-2358 GCA_043758575.1 Rhodoferax sp. | reverse complement strand
ATACGCAGGCCGGCGCCCTTGGCTTTGGCCAGGCCCAGCTGCAAGCCGGCCGCGCCGATACTGTTATCGACACCGAGCATGTGCGCATCATCCTGCTGGACACCAACCATCCGGGCGGCGACTACGAGGGCAGCATAGGCGCTGCGCAAATCGACTGGCTGGAGGCGCGCCTGGTGGAGGTGGAGCAGCAGCCCGGGCGCATTGCCGTGCTGGCCAGCCACCATGGCTCGGCCAGCCTGGTCAACACCCGGGGTGCCGATCCAGAGCGCCTGCAGGCCCAGGCACTGACAGCAGCTGTGCACCGCCACCCCTGTGTGGTGGCCTGGCTGGTGGGGCACCGGCATGTGCACCGGGTCACGGCCCATGCGCATCCGAGCAGGCAGGGCGGCGGTTTTTGGGAGATCACTACCGGCTCCACCATAGACTGGTCGGTGCAAACCCGCGCAGTGGAAATCATGCGCCATCGCGACGGCCAGCTGGAAATCGTCTGCACCTTGCAGGATCACCAAGCACCGGCAGGCAGTCTGGCGGCCTTGCATGCCGAGCTGGCGCTGCGCTTTGCCGGTGACGCCGCAGCGCAGATGCAGGGCGAGGTGGGCGACGGAAATGTGAGGCTGCTGGTGCCAAGGTGAGCTGGCGACGGTTTACAGTGCGAGGAGGAACCTGAACCACTATTCCAACTCCATGGCAATCAAGCTCAAACGCTCCAGCAAACGGTTTCTCAGCATTCTGGGAATACTGCCACTCACTGTGGTCCTGCTGGCGTGGATTTACATGCAGGGCATGCAGCATCTGGAGGGTCACCCGCGCAGCTTTTTACAAAGCCTGCAGTGGGCCACCGAGACCATTACCACCACCGGCTACGGTGCCGACAACGCATGGAGCCACCCGGTCATGGCGCTGTACGTGGTGCTGGTGCAGTTTGCCGGCCAGTTTCTGATCTTTCTGGTCTTTCCCATGGTCATCCTGCCCTACTTTGAAGAGCAGTTTGAGGTGCGCCTGCAGCACCAGTTGCCAGCCATGGCGGCCAAGGTGCTGTTCTACCGTTATGGCCCGGCGATCGAGTCGCTGCTGGACGAGTTCAAGAACAAGGGCACGCCCTTTGTGATTCTGGAGGAAGACATGGAGCTGGCGCGCAATCTGCGCGACCGCGGCTTTGATGTGGTGTTTGGCAAGCTGGCCGATGACCCCTCCATGCTGGCCCATGTGGCCCAGGCCCAGGCGGTGGTGGCCAATGCCGATGACCATGCCAATGCCACCTTCACCATGATCGTGCGCGAACAAGGCTACACCGGCCCCCTGTACGCGCTGGCCGACGATCCGCTGTACCGCTACCCCATGATCCAGATTGGCGCCACCGAGGTGTTCACACCCTCGCACGTGCTGGGTGCGGCCCTGGCCTCTCAGGCCAGCATCCGCATCAGCCCGCCGGCCGAGGGCATCCATTTGCTGGGCACCAAGATTGGCATGGCCGAGTTCCGGGTGCGCGCGGAGAGCCCGCTGGCGGGCAAGCAGCTGGGCGAGCTGCGTCTGCGCGAGCGCCATGGCGTGACCCTGATTGGCCAGTGGCTGGCAGGTGTTTTTACCACCACCAAGGGGCCGCAGACCCGGGTCGAGCCGGGCGCGATTCTGGTGGCCGTGGGCACCCATGCCAACCTGGAAATTGTGGAGCGCATGGCCATGCCGATACGCCGCGCCGGGCCGATTGTGCTGGCCGGCTTTGGTGCTGTCGGCCAGAAGGTGGTGGAGATGCTGCAGGATGCCGGCGAAACCGTCACCGTGATCGACCGCCTGGCGGCACCCGGGGTGGACATGGTGGGCAGCGTGCTGGAGCGCGCCACGCTTGACCAGGCCCGGCTACGCGAAGCCAGCGCGGTGGTGCTGGCGCTCAGCGATGACAGCGAGTCGGTGTTTGCCACCGCCGTGGTGCGCGACTACGCGCCCCAGGTGCCGCTGATCGTGCGCGTGCAGCGCACCCGCAACACCGCACGGATTTACCGCTCGGGTGCTGACTTTGCCATCTCGGTGGGGCAGGTGGCCGGGCAGATACTGGCCTTCCAGTTGCTGGGTGAGCAAGTGCTGCAGGTGGAGAGCCGCATCAAGTTCATCCGCCAGAGGGCCGGCGCTCTGGTGGGTAGCCACCCCTGGCGCAGTGAGGAGCTGGACCGCACCGGCGCCAAGGTCGTGGCGGTGGAGCGCGGCGGCGACATCATCGTGGAGTTCAAGGACGACTTTGTCGTACAGGCCGAGGACCAGCTGTTTGTCTGCGGTTCGCTCAGCAGTCTGGAGCGCTACCAGCGCGCCTTTGGCCTTTGACAACCGCCGCTGCGTTCAGGGCGGATGCAAGACGCTGAACGC
>JAYVNF010000043.1:0-7475 GCA_043758575.1 Rhodoferax sp. | reverse complement strand
GATGCTTTTCCCGTCCGCGTTGAAGCGGTACAGGTGCTCGGGCGCAAAGGCCAGTTCGATGTTGTGACCCGGCTCCAAAGGCAGCGTGCCCTCCATGCGCGAGGTGATTTCGCCCATGGCGCCGGCGTTCACATAGGCAAATGTTTCATTGCCCAGCTTTTCCGAGTGGCGCAGCGTGCCCTGGATGGGGCCACCGGCCTGCACCCTGAGGTTCTCCGGGCGCAGGCCCACCGTGGTAGCACCGCGCTGGACAGCAAAGTCGCCGCTGATGAAATTCATCTGCGGAGAACCAATGAAGCCGGCCACAAACAGGCTGGCAGGCTTGTTGTAGAGGTCCAGCGGTGCGCCGACCTGCTCCACCCGGCCTTTGTTGAGCACCACAATCTTGTCGGCCAGGGTCATGGCTTCGACCTGGTCGTGGGTGACGTAAATCATGGTGGCGCCCAGGCTGCGGTGCAGCGTGGCCAGCTCCACCCGCATCTTGGTACGCAGGGCCGCATCCAGATTGGACAGGGGCTCGTCAAACAAAAACACCTTGGGGTTGCGAACAATCGCGCGGCCAATGGCCACGCGCTGGCGCTGGCCGCCCGACAGGGCCTTGGGCAGGCGCTGCAAATAGTCTTCCAGCTGCAGGATACCGGCGGCGGCATGCACCCGCTTGTCAATCTCGTCCTTGGGCACCTTGGCGATCTTGAGGGCGAAGGCCATGTTGTTGAACACGGTCTTGTGCGGGTACAGCGCGTAGCTCTGGAACACCATGGCCACGCCGCGCTCGCTGGGTGGCAGCTCATTCACCGACTGGCCGCCAATGGTCAGCGTGCCGCCGGAAATTTCTTCCAGCCCGGCAATCATGCGCAGCAAGGTGGTTTTGCCACAGCCCGAGGGGCCCACAAACACCGTGAACTCGCCGGGCTCGATGTCGAGGTCTACGCCGTGGATGACGTGGACTTTGCCGTAGCTCTTCTGGATTCCCCGCAAGCGGACATCAGACTGACTCATGTGAAAGGCTCCTGGTTGGGAAACCAGAAGCGGTTTCCAAAAACGTTTTTGATTGTGCCGAAAACGTTTTTGGAAGGAATGGGTGGTTTCCCTAGCGTCAGTTACACGGGGGTTACGGCTGGCTGGCGCTCAGCCGGCGCGACTGCACCGGGTCCCTGAAGACCAGGGGGTGCTCGGTGACTGCGGGTTTGCCGGCCGCCGCCACCGCCGCCTGCACCAGGCCATGGTGGGGGCTCAGGGCGCAGGCCGGGTCGGCTGCCTGTGCATCCTGGCTGAGCAGATAGGCCTGGCAGCGGCAGCCGCCCAAGTCTTCTTCCTTGTGCGCGCAGCTGCTGCAGGGTTCTTTCATCCAGGCCGTGCCGCGGTAGCGATTGAAACCTTCGGAGTCGAACCAGATGTTTTTCAGGCTGTCCTCGGTTACTTTGGGGAAACTCAGCCCGGGCAGCATGCGCGCGGTGTGGCAGGGCAGCGCCGTGCCGTCGGGTGCAATGGTCATGAACATCTGGCCCCAGCCGTTGACGCACTTCTTGGCCTTGCCCTCGAAATAGTCTGGCGCGACAAAATAGATTTTCATGGCCTCGCCCAGGCGCTCGCGCCAGCGCTGGGTGCTGACCTCGGCCTGCTGCACCTGGGCCCGAGTGGGCAGCAGCTGGCCACGGTTGACCAGGGCCCAGGAGTAGTACTGGGTGTTGGCCAGCTCCAGGTACTGCGCACCCATGGCGTGGGCCATCTCGATGATGCGGTCTATGTGGTCGATGTTGAAGCGGTGTATCACCACATTCATCACCATGGGCCAGCCCTGCGCGCGTATGGTTTGCGCCACCTGGCTCTTGAGGCTGAAGGTCTTGGTGTGCGACAGGAAGTCATTCATTTCCCGGGTGGAATCCTGGAACGACAGCTGCACATGGTCCAGGCCGGCGGCCTTGAGGGCGGCCGCACGCGCCGGCGTCAGGCCCACGCCCGAGGTCAGCAGATTGGAGTAGAAGCCCAGCCGGTGCGCCTCGGCCACGATCTCCTCCAGATCGTCACGCAGCAATGGTTCGCCGCCCGAGAGACCCAGCTGCACCGCGCCCATTTCGCGCCCCTGGCGCAGCACGCGCAGCCAGTCGGCGGTGGAGATTTCCTGCTCCTGGGTGGCAAAGTCCACCGGGTTGTAGCAAAACACGCAGTGCAGGGGGCAGCGGTAGGTCAGCTCGGCCAACAGCCACAAGGGCGGGCCGGGCGCTATTGGGGGTGCTATTGCGGGTGCTAGGACGGGTGCCTGCTCAGCCTGCATGGGATGCCTCCCAGGACAGCCAGCGCTGCTGCCGCGCCAGCTCCATGAAGGCCAGCACATCCTCCTGCAGGCCCTGCGTGGCAAAGGCATGCTCCAGCTCGGCCACCACGGCGGCTACATCGCGCTGGCCGTCGCAGCGCTTCATGATTTCACCGGCCGAGCCATTGAGCTTGACCATGCCCTCAGGGTACAGCAGCACATGGCAATCCTGCACCGGCTCAAACTGCAGGCGAAAGCCCGCCCCCAGGCGCGGCACGCTGTGCAACAGTGGCGCGCTCATGGGCTGACTCCGTATTTCAGCGCCATGGCATCGTTCATGGCCCACAGAATATCCAGCTTGAACTGCAGCACCTGCAGCGCGCGCTCCTGCTGGGTGCGGCTGGTGAAATGCTCCAGCGTGACCGCCAGGCCCTGCTCCACATCGCGGCGGGCCTGGCTGACCCGGTTGCGAAAATAGCTCAGACCCTGGGGCTCTATCCAGCCATAGTGCGCCGGCCAGCTGGCCAGGCGCTGCTGGTGGATTTCGGGTGCAAACAGCTCGGTCAGGGACGAGCACACCGCCTCCTGCCAGGGCGCCTTGCGCGCAAAGTTCACATAGGCGTCCACCGCAAAGCGCAGGGCCGGCGCCACGTGCCGCAGGTCCTGCACCTCGTCGCGTGCCAGGCCCACGGCATCGGCCAGGCGCAGCCAGGCTTCTATGCCGCCCGCGTCCTGGATGCCACCGAGTTCAAAGCCGTCATGGTCCAGAATGCGCTGCACCCAGCCCCGGCGCACCTGGGCGTCGGGACAGTTCGACAGCACCGCCGCATCCTTGATGGGGATGGCGATCTGGTAGTAAAAGCGGTTGGCCACCCAGCCGCGGATTTGCTCCGGCGTGGCCTGTCCGCTGTTGAGCATGCGGTTGAACGGGTGGTGGATATGGTAGGAGCGGCCGCGCGCGCGCAGCTGGGCTTCAAAGTCCGCGCGGCTCCAGGCCGGCAGCGCCGGGTCGCAGGGGCTGCTGGCTTGCAAAATGTCGGCGCGCATCATAGGTGGAATTCCTGTTGGTCTTCACAGACTTGGATGCCGGCGCGGTTCAGGATGGCGCGCTCCGGCGAATCTTCGTCCAGTATGGGGTTGGTGTTGTTGATGTGGATGAGTGCACGCCGGGTCTGCGCCGGCAGGCGCTCCAGCCACTCCACCATGCCGCCCGGGCCGGACTGCGGCAGATGGCCTATGGAGCGCCCGGTCTTGCTGCTAAAGCCGGCCAGCAGCATTTCATCGTCGCGCCAGAAGGTGCCGTCCACCAGCACCAGGTCGGCGGCAGACATGGCGGCAAACACTTCGGGTGTGATGGCCCCCAGGCCGGGCGCATAAAACAGGGTGCTTTTATTGCGCAGGTCTCGGATGCGCAGGCCGATGTTGTCGCCCGGCACCGGGTCGTCCCGGTGCGGCGAATAGGGTGCGGCCTTGCTTTGCAGCGCCATGGCCTGCAGGGAAATGCCCTCCACCCCGGGCACCGTGAAGGCCGCACCATCCAGGGCAATGCGGCTGCGCTGCACACCGCAAAAATGGCCCAGCACATTGAGCACCGGGTGGCCCGTGCGCAAATCTTCTTCGACCGGGTCGGTGCACCACAGGGGCAGCGCTGTGCCACGCTCGCGCAGCATCAGGAGGCCGGTGCAGTGGTCAATCTGGCCGTCCATCAGCACCACGCCGGCAATGGCGGTGTCGCGCGTGCGGCGCGCCGGCTGCAGCGTGGCGCTGCTGCGGATCTGCTCCAGGATATCGGGCGAGGCATTGAACAGGATGCCGTCGTCTGCAGCGTCCGGGCGAATGAAGATGGAGGACTGGGTGCGCGGCTTGGCCCGTAGGGTGCCGCTGCGCACGCCTGCACAATTTTTGCAGTTGCAATTCCATTGGGGAAAGCCGCCGCCGGCGGCGGCGCCCCGGATGGTGATGCGCATCAGGAAAATCCGTTGGGGCCGCCGCAGCCCTGCACTAGCGGCCCGGTTGAAAAGGAAATCGGCTTAACGTGCAGAGACGTAAAGATTGATTTCAAAACCAAAACGAAAATCGCGGGCTTGGGGTTTTTGCCATTGCATGGGAGGTCTCCTGGGGGTGTCCGCTGCGCGACAGTGCGCGGCGGGGAATTTCCATTCCGAGGTCCATTGTCTGGGGCCGTGCCGGCCAGGGCGAGCCGGGCAAGCTGTATTTGCCCCTCATGATTTTCATGATTTTGTACAGGCCGCCTGCCGCCGCACAGGAACGCAGCAGGCGGTCTATATGATTTGGCGCATGTCCCGTCCTGCCCCGCCCCGCACGCTGTTTGACCTGGCGCCGCCCTTCGAGGCCGAGCTGCTGCCGGTCACGCACGAGCATGCGCTGCACGTACAGCAGTACGGCAATCCGGCGGGCCAGCCGGCCCTGGTGCTGCATGGCGGCCCTGGCTCGGGCTTCTCGAGCGCCCTGGCCCGCTTCTTCGATCCGGCGCACTACCGCCTGGTGTGTGTAGACCAGCGCGGCGCCGGGCGCAGCCTGCCCACGGGCTGTGTGACACACAACCAGACCGCGCACCTGCTGGCCGACCTGCGCGCCGTGCACGCGCACCTGGGGCTGCAGCGCTGGCTGGTGGTGGGCGGCTCCTGGGGCGCCACGCTGGCGCTGCTGCATGCGGCGGACATGCCGCAGGCGGTTAGCGGCCTGCTGTTGCGCAGCACGTTTTTGGCCCGGCAGGAGGAAATTGACGCCTTTTTCAACCCGCAGCGCCATGGCCTTTTTGCCACGCCCGGCGACTGGCCTTTGGCCGACTACGCCACGGCCACGGCCACGGCCACTGCTGATGCTGGTGCTGGTGCTGGTGCTGGTGCCGGTGCTGGTGCTGGCCCTGTCGTGCAGGCTTTGCACGCCGCCCTGTTTGGCGATGACCGTACGCGCCAGCAGCGGGCAGCGCTGCACTGGTGGCAATGGGAACAGCAGCTGGGCGCCAGCCCCGCGCCTGCCAGCCCGCCCACAGCGCCGGACAGCGCGACCCTGTCGGCACTGGTGCTGCGCTACCGCATCCAGAGCCATTACCTGTTGCACGCCTGCTGGCTGGACCCGCAGGGCTGGCCCGCCCGGTGTGCAGGCCTGCCTTTGGTTCCCACCCTGCTGCTGCACGGTGCAGAGGATGCGGTCTGCCCGGTGCAAGGTGCCAGGCAGCTGCACGCCTGGCTGCCCGGCAGCCAGTTGCAGCTGCTGAGCGGTACCGGCCACGCGCTGCAGCAGCCCGCCATGGTGCAGGCCATGCTGGCCGCAGTGCAGGGTTTTGCCGAGCACGGCCGCTTCTGCACCGAGGACCCGCCATGAGCCTGCGCCTGCAAATCAATCTGCTAGTCAGTGCCCTGACGCTGGTTTTTTCCGCCGCCCTGCTCTACCTGCAGATCGACGGCCTGCGCGCCGCCGTGCACGAAGAGGTGAGTGCGGCCAACCTGGTCACCGCCCAGCTGCTGAACCGCACGGTCTGGGGCTATGCCGCCGGCGGCCGGCAGGCGATGCAGGAGTTCCTGCGCGGTGTGGGCCGGGTGCGCTCCAACGATATCGAACTCTACGACGGCGAGGACGTGTTGCTCTACCGCTCGCCGCCCTCGCTCTACAAGGTGGGCCGTTCGGCACCGGCCTGGTTTGAAGCCATGCTGTCGCCGCCGGCCTCGGTGCAGACCATCAGCCTGCCGGACGGCCATCTGGTGCTGCGGGCCAACGCCAGCCGCGCCGCGCTGGACGCCTGGGATGACTTCACCGCGCTGGCGGCCTCTGCCTTGGCCACCTTGCTTGCCCTCAATGCCCTGGTTTTCTGGATCGTGGGCCGGGCGGTGCGCCCCTTTGGCCAGATTGTGCAGGCCCTGAACCAGATGGAGCAGGGCCGTTTTGACATCACGCTGCCGGCACTGCCGGGCACCGAGGCGGCCGCCATAGGTGGCGCCTTCAACCGCATGCAGGGCGTGCTCCAACGCAATATCGAGGTGCAGCGCCGGGCCGCCGTGGCCGAGCGTGAACTCAGCGGCACACGCGAATGGGGGCGCTGGCTGGAGCAGCATGTGGAGCGCGAACGCCAGATGATTGCGCGCGAGCTGCACGACGAGTTTGGCCAGTCGGTCACCGCCATCCGCAGCATGGCCCTGTCCGTGGCGCAGCGCGTGGGCAGCGTGGATGCCGAGTCCGCGCAGGCCGCCCACCTGATTGCGGAGGAGTCTTCCCGCCTGTATGACGCCATGCATGGCCTGATCCCGCGCCTCACGCCCCTGGTACTGGACAGCCTGGGCCTGGAGGCGGCGCTGAGCGACCTGGCCGAGCGCACGCGGCGCAACCACCCTGGCCTGGAGCTGACGCTGCAGGTCCAGCTGGGCCAGTCCGCGCTGGGCGATGAGGCCGCACTGACCTTGTACCGCGCCGCGCAAGAGGGCATGAGCAATGCGCTGCGCCATGGACAAGCCCATCGGCTGACATTGCAAATACAGGCGCACGACGACCGCGTAACGCTCAGCCTGGTGGATGACGGCCGGGGACTGCCACCCGAAGGAAGCCACAAGCCCGGCCACTACGGCCTGCGCTGGCTGGAGGAGCGGGTCAAGGCCTTGCACGGGGCGTTCCAGATCGGCGCGGCCGCTGGCGGCGGCGTACATTTGCAGCTTCAGTTGCCGCTTGGAATGCACCCCTTGGAAAGCACCCTTTGAAAAGCACCAGCCCGCCATGATCCGTGTCATGCTTGTTGACGACCACATGCTGGTGCGCATGGGCTTTCGCATGCTCTTGGCCGATGCCGGCATGCAGGTGGTGGCCGAGGCCGACAGTGGTGAAAAAGCCTGCCAGGAATACCCGAACGCCAAGCCCGATGTGGTGGTGATGGACCTGTCCATGCCGGGCATGGGTGGCATGGAGTGCTGCAAGCGCCTGCTGGCCCAGGATGCCCTGGCGCGCATTCTGGTGCTGTCGGCGCATGAAGACACGGCCCACCCCCGGCGCGTGCTGACCGCCGGCGCCCTGGGCTACCTGGCCAAGCGCAGCGCCCCCGCGGACCTGATTGTGGCGGTGCAGACGGTGGCGCGCGGCGCCCGCTACCTGGACGCCCAAACCGCCAATACCCTGGCCATGGCCCAGCTAGACGGCAAGTCCAACCCCAGCGACCTGCTGAGCGAGCGGGAATTCTCCGTGTTCATCCAGCTGGCGCGCGGCCTGACGGTGG
>JAYVNF010000042.1:0-7498 GCA_043758575.1 Rhodoferax sp. | reverse complement strand
GCATGTCCTGCAGCACGGCGATGCTGGCCGGGTTGTCGCTGCGCCCGCTCTCCAGGCGCAGGATGCTGGTGATGACCTGCAAATTGTTTTTCACGCGGTGGTGCACCTCGCGCAGCAAGGCCTCTTTTTCGCGCAGCGATTCCGACAGCGCGGCGGTGCGCTCCACCACCTGCGCGTCCAGCATGCCGTTGATGCGCCGCTCCTTGATCACCTGCTCCGATAGCGAGGCCGCCATCACGCGGAAGTTCTTGATCAGCCCATGGGTCTCGGCAATCGCGGTGTCGGGCCACACGATGCGCATGCTGCCCTGGCTCAGCTTGGTGGGCAGCTGGTTGGTCAGCTCGCTGAGCTTGTTCAGGGTGGCAATGGTCTTGCGGCTCAGCCATTCGGCCAGTGCCAGGGCCAGCAGCAGGAGCAACAACAGGCTGCCCAGCAGCCGGGTGTAGCGCCCAGCCAGGGCTTTTTGAATCGGTGCCACCGGCTGCTCCAGCACCAGCTGCCAGTCGCCCAGTGCGTCCAGGCGCGACTCCGTCACATAGCAGGAGGACTTCCACTGTTCCATGACCGGCTGGCCGCGCAGCAGCACCGGGGTCCAGCGAAAGCTGCCCTCGGAAAAGTCGAAGCGTTGACCGGTGGCGCGCTCAAAGTGGCTCATGGTGGGGAACTCCGCTCGGTTGCTCAGAATCACCGTGCCATGCTTGTCCAGCAGGCACAGGCGCTGGGCGAGCTGCTGCAACGCGGCGCCCTGGCCCTGGCCTGATATGCCCCACGCCAACAGCATCGATTCACGCCGGCCCGCCATGTCCAAACGCCAAACGCCACGACCGGCTGCAGCCCAGTTGCAGGACCTGCTGCCGCACTGGGGCCGGCTGCTGGGCCTGTGCCAAGGCCAGAGCGCAGCAGCGGTAAGCGACATGCTGCAGACCCTGGCCCAGCTCACGCCCCATGTGGCGCAGCAGCCGGCCGCCGCCGCCCTGCTGGCCAGGCTGCAGGAGAGCCTGCAGTACCAGGACCGCCAGCGGCAAATGCTGGAGCTGCTGGCACAGGATCTGCAGGGCGCGGCCTGCCTGTCAGATGCGCAGGCCGAGCGTTTCACCCTGGACGACTGGATCAACCGCTTTGATGCGCATTGCCCGATACCGGAGCTGCGCCGCAGCCAGACGGCAAAACCGTTGGCGCAGGATGGGGTGGGGGATGCGGGGCTGGAGTATTTTTAAGGGCGGTACCTGCTGTGGCGTGGCCAGGGCTTCTAAAGGCTACTGGTCTACAATCTGGTCTATTTAGATTGACAAGGCCATTGCCATGCAACTTCAAGCCATCGGTGCCTACGAAACCAAGACCCATTTGGCGGACCTTTTGCGCCGGGTGCGTGAGGGCCAGGGCTTCACCATCACCCAACGCGGCGTGCCCGTGGCCGACCTGCTGCCCGCTGGCGCCAACCTGGCCGGTCTGGGTGTGGCGGCGGCTACGCGCATGCGCCAGTTCATGCTGGAGGCGCCTCAGGCGGGAGATGTCGACATAAAGTCCTTGCTGGACGAGGGTCGTGACTGATGCGTTTCGTGCTGGACAACTCGGTGGCCATGCGCTGGCTGCTGCATGACGGCAGTCCGGAGCGCCTGGACTACGCCAACCACATTCTTGCTTTGCTGGAGCAGCCCGATGGCGAAGCGCTGGTGCCTGGCATATGGGCGTTGGAAGCGGCCAATGTGATCGTCAAAGCGCAGGCTAAGGGTCTGGTGAGCGAGGCCCGCGGCAGTGCCTTCATTGGCTTGCTGGAGGAAATGTTCATCACCGTGGACAGCAGCACTGCGGCGCGTGCCCTGGGTGACATCTTGCAGCTGGCCAGGCGCTTCAAGCTCTCTTCCTATGACGCGGCTTACCTGGAACTGGCCTTGCGGGAGGGCCTGCCGCTGGCGACGCTGGATGCGGCCTTGCGCGCTGCCATGTTGCAAACCGGCGGCGCCCTGGTTTAGACCACATGCCGTTGTGGCGTGGCCCTGCAGCGTGCTGTTTGTGCAAGCCAACGGGCCCGCTACATCGCCCAGATGCGCGGATTGCAGTTTGGAATTTCCCACAGCTCCTGCCGCCAGGCCGTGCGCACCGCGCGCAGCAGCTGCATGGCCGGCTCGACCAAGGGCGCCAGCGCGCGCACCACGATGACCTGGTTGTTCGGGCTGGTGGCGCCGGCCGTGGCCACCAGGCTGTGGTCGGCAATCAGTTCGCGCGCGATGTCCAAGGCCCTGGCTTTGCGTTTGCGCTCCAGTGGCGCACCGGTCACAAAAAACAGGCTGGCCATGCAGCGTGCCCCGTTCAGTCCAGTGGGGCCGTCCAGCAGCCGCGTGTCGCTGGCGGCTACGCGGCCGCGCTCCAGCCAGACGCCCGGCACCTCGATGTGCTGGGCAAAGCTACCCTGCACAAAGGGCAAGTTGGCCTGGGGCAGGCCGAAGGCGGTGACGTCCCAGCCCAGCAGCTCGGCGCCGGGCGCCAGGTCCATCACCAGGCGGTTCTCGGCCTGGCAATCGTTGTAGCACAGCGCTTCCAGCGGCAGCCATTCCAGGCGTGCCTGGTCCGCCAGTTGGAGGCGCGTGGTCTGCAGGGCCAGCGGGCCGTCCGAGCGGTAAAAGCGCGTGGCACCGGGCGTGGTGATCAGGCCGTGTGTGCCGCTGGCGGCCTGCACCGCTATGTCCAGCGTGTCGCCGCCCACCAGGCCACCGGGCGGGTGCACCAGCACGTTGTGGCAGATGTCGTCCCCTTCCGGGTACAGGCTTTGCAGAATGCGCAGCGGCCCGCTGTGCTGGTGGTGCGCCACCACACGCTCGCCCGAGCGCGTGTAGGCCAGATGCAAATTCGCCTGCCAGACCATGGGTGGAGTTCTGCGGTCTAGCTGTTGTGCGCGCTGCGGTGCGCCCAGGCCGTGGTGTGGCGCTCCAGCACGCTGAAGATCTCGTACATCAGCATAGCCATGGCGCCCACTACCAAGAGGCCGGCAAAGGCCAGGCCCATTTGCATGGCCGAGCCAGCCGAGATCAACAGGTAGCCAATGCCCTCGTTGGCGGCGGTCATCTCCGACACCGTGGTGCCGACAAAGGCCAGCGTGATGGCCACTTTGAGCGAGGCATAAAAGTAGGGCAGGGAGCGCGGCAGGCCGACCTTGACCAGCACGTCCCAGCGCTTGGCACCCAACACGCGCAGAACGTCTTCGAGTTCGGGCTCCAGGGTGGCCAGGCCGGTGGCAATGTTCACCATGATGGGAAAGAAGCTGATCAAAAACGCGGTGAGAATCGCCGGCCCCACGCCAATGCCAAACCAGACCACCAGAATGGGCACAAAGGCGGCCTTGGGCAAGGCATTGAAGCCGGTCATCAGCGGGTACACCGCGGCATAGGCCAGGCGCGAGCTGCCAATCACAAAGCCCAAGAGCACGCCCACCACAATCGCCAGGCCAAAGCCGGTCATGGTGACCCAGAAGGTGCGCCAGGCGTGGCCGGCGATCAGCACCTTGTATTCCCAGAACTGGGAGGCAATGCGCGTGGGGCTGGGGAAGATGAATTCAGAGACCTCAAAGACACTGCAGGCCAGCTGCCACAGCAGTACCAGGGCCACCAGCAGAATCCAGGGCGACCAGGTTTGGAGTTGTTTGCTGTTCATGGTTTAGCTTGCGGTGCTGGCTGGCGTGTTGCGGTGCGCGCCTATATGGCTGCGCAGCTCATGCACGATGTCGGTAAAGGCCGGGCTGTAGGTCAGCTCCAGGTCGCGTGGGCGCGGCAAATCGATCTGCTTTTTCACCACGAAACGCCCGGGGCTCTGGCCCATCACATACACGGTGTCGGCCAGGAACACGCTCTCGCGCAAATCGTGCGTCACCAGAATCACGTTGAACTGCTGCTCGGTCCACAGGTCGCGCAGAATGCACCACAGGTCTTCGCGCGTGAAGGCATCCAGCGCGCCAAAAGGCTCGTCCAGCAAGAGCATCTTGGGCTCGTGGATCAGGGCGCGGCAGATGCTGGCGCGCTGCTGCATGCCGCCCGAGAGCTGCCAGGGGAATTTGTCCTCGTAGCCGGCCAAGCCCACTTTTTGCAAGAGCTTGCGCGCGCGCTCCACATACTCGGCACGCTTGGCCTTGAACTGGCTGCGATAAGGTTCCACGATTTCCAGCGGCAGCAGCACGTTGTCCACGGTGGTGCGCCAGGGCAGCAGCGAGGGCGCCTGAAACGCCATGCCGGAAATCTTCAAAGGTCCGGTGACCGCTTGGCCGTCGATATGGATGCTGCCGAGCGAGGGCATTTTCAGCCCGGTGGCCAGCTTCATGAAGGTGGACTTGCCGCAGCCCGAAGGCCCGACGATGGCGATGAACTCACCGCGTCGCACCTGCAGGTCTATGGCCTCCACCGCAAAGTGGTTCTGGGCTTCGAGCTCGGCGTTGTAGGCCAGCCAGACGTTTTTGAAATCGACGAAGGCGGCATCGGCCGCGTTGGACTCCGCCATTATTTCTTGGCGGGCAGCACGTTGAGCTCGGCCGCCGTGGGCAGGAAGCTGCCATTCCAGACCGCATCGGCGCTGACCCGGGTCTTGGTAGCAAAGGCGTCCGAGACCTGGCTGGCCATCAGCGCCAAGCGCGGTGCCTTGACCTGGCCAAAGCCTTCAGCGCGGGCATCCGGCGTGTTGATGGCGGAATCAATCGCCATCTGGAAGCGGCGCGTCTCCAGCTCGGTGTTGATGATGCCGTCGCGCTCCTTGACAAACGCAATGGCGTCGGCCGGGCGGGCCATGGCGTCCTTCATGCCTTTGGCGGTGGCCAGCAAAAAGGCCTTGATCACCTCTGGATGCTCCTTGATCAGCTTCGGTGAAGCAATGATGGCATTGCCATACAGCTTCACGCCAAAGTCGGGGTAGGGCATGACCACTACATCGGCGGCTTTCACGCCACGCGCTTCGAGGTTCAGCACCGAGGTAAAGGTGAAGCCGGTGATGGCGTCCACATCGCCACGGGCCAGCATGGTTTCGCGCAGCGGCGGGTCCATGGAGGTCCATTGCACGCCGGTGATGGCGTTGGCCTTGGCAAACACCGGGAAGGCCTTGCGCCCGGCATCGAACACCGGTGCGCCCAGCTTCTTGCCAATCAGGTCCTTGGGTGTCTTGATGCCGGATTTTTTCAGCGCCATGACCGAAGCCGGCGTGCTGTTGTAGACCATCATCACGGCCACCGGTTTGTTGGGGGCGTCGGGGTTGTTGGCGTGGAATTCCATCAGGGCAGCGAGGTCAGCAAAGCCCATGTCGTAGGCACCCGAGGCCACGCGCGTCACTGCAGCGCCCGAGCCGTTGCCGGCGTCGATGGACACGTCGAGCTTGGCGTCCTTGTAGTAGCCCTTGGCGGCCGGGGTCAGGAACAGGGCGGAGGGTCCTTCAAATCGCCAGTCGAGCTGGAACTTGATGGGGGTGACCTGGGCAGAGGCCACACCGCAAAGCAGCAGGGCGAGGGACAGGGCGCTGGCGCGCGGCAAAAAGCGTTTGTGCATATTGGAAATATTCTCGAAGGCGATACGGGCAGTCTAAAGCAAGAAGGGTGCCGCGCAGCCTGTGCGGCACTCAGGCGCTGAGCAGGTCCAGCAGGCTGCGGGCGATCACCTTGGTGGCGCGGCGCAGGTCGCTCAGGTCCAGGTTTTCGTCGGCTCGCTTGGCATTCGACTCGAGCACAGTACGCGGTCCGGCGCCGTAAATCACGCCGGGAATACCCGCCTCGCAGAAGATGCGCACATCGGTATAGAGCGGTGTGCCAAGGGCCGGAATGGCTTCACCGAACACATCGCTGGCATGTTTTTGCAGCGCCTCCACCAGGGACCGGTTGCCGGGCAGCGGTTGCAGTGCGCGCGCCAGCAGAATGCGCTTCACGTCCACCGTCACACCGGGCGTCAATG
This sequence comes from Rhodoferax sp., assembly GCA_043758575.1. Taxonomy (GTDB): domain Bacteria; phylum Pseudomonadota; class Gammaproteobacteria; order Burkholderiales; family Burkholderiaceae_C; genus Allorhodoferax. The sequence continues at coordinate 1,583 of JAYVNF010000042.1, read as the reverse complement.
CGGCGGCATCCGCAATCACCTGGCGGATGTTGGCTTCGACCTCGGTCGGGTTTTCTTCCGGAATCATGCGCCGGTCGAGCTTGAGGGTGACGCGTCCGGGCACCACATTGGTATTGGTGCCGCCTTCGATCATGCCCACGTTCAGATAGGGGTGGCTGATGCCTTCGACCTTGGAGGTGATCTGCTGGTACAGCGTGTTCTGCGCATACAGCGCGGTGAGGATTTTGGTGGCACCTTGCAAGGCGTCAATGCCGGAGGCCGGAATGGCGGCATGTGCCATCTTGCCGTGCACGGTGACCTCCATTTGCAGGCAGCCGTTGTGCGCGGTGATCACCTGGTAGCTAAAGCCGGCGGCAATCATCAGGTCGGGCTTGGTCAGCTGGTTGTGCAGCAGCCAGGCTGGCCCAACTTCGCCACCAAACTCTTCGTCGTAGGTGAACAGCAGTTCCACGCTGCCGTGCAGGGTGGCACCCAGCGACTCCAACGCGCGCACGGCAAAGGCGTAGGTGGAGAAGTCGCATTTGCTGACTGCTGCCGCGCGGCCGTAGATTTTTCCGTTGTCGATTTCACCGCCGTAGGGTGCGTGCACCCAGCCTTCGCCCGGAGGCACCACGTCGCCGTGGGAGTTAAGGGCAATGGTTTTGCCGGGGCCGTAGTGGCGGCGGGTGATGAGGTTGGTGATGGTTTGCAGTCCAGCGGCCTGGACCAGCTCTTGCGGTACCGGGTGGCGTTCGGTCTTCAGGCCCATGGCGTCCAGCAATTCGGCGGCGCGTTCGGCGTGGGGGGTGTTGTTGCCGGGCGGGGTGTCGGTGGGGACCTGGATGAGCTTTTGCAAGAAAGCTACTTGTTCGTCGAAGTGGGTGTCGATCCAGGCGTCGAGTTGGGCGTATTGGTTCATGGGGTTGTGTTGCGGTTGTTTGGGTGCTTGGTTGAGCGGAAGTTGCGGGCTTCAGTGCTTGGTTTTTTGAAGTTTTTAGTTTTTAAATTGCGGGAAGAAGTTTCTATTTTTTGATGTTGTTTCCTGCGGAGCTTTTGTAGGCCCCCCTATCCCCCCGCCCCTTTCGCCCCCGCCGGGGCGAAAGGGGAGCCGAAAGCGGGCAGCCGATTTGACCTATACGCGCCGAATACGGAATTAATGACGTGGTGCGAAGTGATGTGCGTGCGTGCAGTGCGTCTAAGCGAGCAACGCGAAGCGCATAGCCCGGTGCGACATGATGTGCCACGCCAGTAAGGCCCGAGCCGAAGTGAAGAAGCAAAATCGGCTGTCCGTTTTAGCTCCCCTTTCGCCCCGGTGGGGGTGAATGGGGCGGGGGGGAAAGGGGGGCCTACAAAAGCCCCGCAGGGAAAAACATTTCTCAAAAAATCAAAGACCCCAACGCATCCCCCTAAACCCAGCAGCAAAGAAAAAGTCGGTGACATTGGAGACATCAACTTAGTCAGTTCAGGAAAGTTCCTGCGCCAGTTGCAGCAACACATGGTCAAAGGCCTCCACCGCCAGCTGCATGTCATCGCTGGTAGTAGCCTCCAACGGATTGTGGCTAATCCCACCATTCTGTCCCCGCACAAACAACATGGCCTGCGGT
>JAYVNF010000041.1:0-7499 GCA_043758575.1 Rhodoferax sp. | reverse complement strand
AAGCCCTGCCAGCCGCCGTATGGGCAATCGCAGGTACAGCCGCCAGTGCTGCCATGTTCGCACTCCCACCAATGCCCGTTTCATGTCAGCCCCGTGTCCACCACGCGGCGCTCCAGCGCCAGGTATTCCTTGGACTGCATTTCGCTCAGGCGTGACACGGTGCGCGGGAATTCGTGCGCCATCGGGCCCTCGGTGTACAGCTCCTCGGGCTCCACTTCCGCGGACAGCACCAGCTTAACGCGCCGGTCATAGAGCACATCCACCAGCCAGGTGAAACGCCGGGCCTCAGAGGCCAGGCGTACCGACATGCGCGGCACGTCGCTTAAGAACACGGTGTGGAAGCGTGAGGCGATTTCCAGATAGTCATTTTGCGAGCGAGGGCCGCCGCACAAGGTCTTGAAATTGAACCAGACCATGCCGCCGGCCTTGCGCCAGGCCTTGATCTCGCGCGACTCGATGTGCAGCACCGGATCTTCATCCTGCTGCTCGGCCAGGGCATTGAAGGCCTCCATCATGGCCGCATCGGCCTCTGGGCCCAGCGGGCAGTGGTAGAGCTTGACGGCTTCGAGCGTGCGTTGCCGGTAGTCAGTGCCGTTATCCACACTCAGCACTTCCATGCTGCTGTTGAGCAGTTCTATGGCCGGCAGGATGCGGTTGCGGTGCAGGCCACCGGGATAGAGGTCATCGGGCTTGAAGTTGGACGTCGTCACAAAGCCCACCCCATTGGCAAACATGGCCGAGAGCAGGCGGTGCAGGATCATGGCGTCGGTAATGTCGGCCACATGGAACTCATCAAAGCACACCAGCTTGTAGCGCAACGCCATGCGCCGCGCCAGTTCATCCAGCGGATTGACCGTGCCCTGCAGATCGGCCAGCTCGCGGTGCACCTCGCGCATGAACTCGTGAAAGTGCAGACGCGTCTTCCGCTTGAGTGGCACAGCGTTGAAAAAGCAGTCCATCAAAAAGCTCTTGCCCCGCCCCACCCCGCCGTACATGTAGACGCCGCGCGGAATGTCCGGGTGGTTGATCAGCTTCTTGAAGGAGTTGGAACGCTTGCCTTTGTACTCTGCCCATTCGGTGGCGCAGCGCTCCAGTGCCTCCACGGCGCGCAGCTGCGCCGGGTCGGCTTTGTACCCACGGGCGGCCAGTTCCGCTTCGTAGGTTTGTTTGACACTTGTATTCACGCGCTGTGAAGCCGCATTACTTAAAAGTTCAAGGTGCGCTTGTCGACCGCCAGGGCAGCTTCCTTGGTGGCTTCACTCAAAGACGGGTGGGCGTGGCAGATGCGGGCGATGTCTTCGGCACTGGCCTTGAATTCCATGGCCACCACGGCCTCGGAGATCAGTTCACTGGCCTGCGGGCCGACGATGTGCACACCCAGGATTTCGTCGGTCTTGGCGTCGGCCAGGAACTTCACAAACCCGGTGGTGTCGCCCAAGGCACGGGCACGTCCGTTGGCCAGGAAGGGGAAGGAGCCGGCCTTGTAAGCCACGCCGTCGGACTTGAGCTGCTGCTCGGTGCGGCCAACCCAGGCAATCTCAGGGCTGGTGTAAATCACCCAGGGCACGGTGTTGAAGTTCACGTGTCCGTGCTGGCCTGCTATGCGCTCGGCCACGGCCACGCCCTCTTCTTCGGCCTTGTGCGCCAGCATGGGGCCGCGCACCACGTCACCCACCGCCCAGACGTTGGGCAGGTTGGTCTTGCAGTCGCCGTCCACTTCAATGGCACCGCGCTCGTCGAGCTTCAGGCCCACTGAGTCAGCAGCCAGGCCAATGGTGTTGGGCACGCGGCCGACCGACACGATGAGCTTGTCCACGTCCAGGCTTTGGGCCTCGCCCTTGGCGTTGGTGTAGGCCACGGACACGCCTTTTTTACCGGTCTTGATTTCGCCGACCTTGACGCCGAGTTCAATTTTTAGACCCTGCTTGGTGAAGGCCTTATGGGCTTCCTTGGCCACCTGCTCATCGACTGCACCCAGAAAAGTGGGCAAGCCTTCGAGGATGGTGACTTCCGAGCCCAGGCGGCGCCAGACGGAGCCCATTTCCAGGCCGATCACGCCGGAGCCAATCAGGCCCAGCTTCTTGGGCACGGTGCCAATGTTGAGCGCGCCGTCGTTGGACAGCACGTTGACTTCATCGAAGGGCACGCCGGGCAGCGCACGGGCATTGGAGCCGGTGGCGATGATGATGTGCTTGCCGGTGATGACTTCTTCCGCGGCGCCCGCCACCTTGACTTCATAGCCACCTTCGACGGCTTTGACAAAGGAGCCGCGGCCGTGGAAGAAGCTGATTTTGTTTTTCTTCAGCAGGTACAGAATGCCGTCGTTGTTTTGCTTCACGACGGTGTTCTTGCGCGCCACCATCTTGGCCACGTCCATGCTCAGGCCCTTGACCTCAATACCGTGGTCGGCAAAGTGGTGGTTGGCCTGCTCGAAATGCTCGCTGGACTGCAGCAAGGCCTTGGAGGGAATGCAACCGACATTGGTGCAGGTGCCGCCGGGCGCGGGGCCACCTTTTTCATTTTTCCACTCGTCGATGCAAGCGGTGTTAAAGCCCAGCTGGGCAGCGCGGATGGCGGCGATATAGCCGCCGGGGCCGGCGCCGATCACGACGACGTCAAATTGTTTGCTCATGGGAATTCCTGTTTGTATATGTGAGAAAACCTGCCGTCCGGCATGACAGTGCGTCGGGCCAGACAGACAGGTTCAATAGGGCGAACGCTTAGATGTCAAACAGCAGACGGGCTGGATCTTCCAAAGCTTCCTTCATGGCGACCAAGCCCAGCACGGCTTCGCGGCCGTCGATGATGCGGTGGTCGTAGGACATGGCGAAGTAGTTCATGGGGCGCACCACCACCTGGCCGTTTTCCACCATGGCGCGGTCCTTGGTGGCATGCACGCCCAGGATGGCGCTTTGCGGCGGGTTGATGATGGGGGTGGACATCATGGAGCCGAAGGTTCCGCCATTGGAGATGGAGAAGGTACCGCCGGTCATTTCTTCCATGCCCAGCTTGCCGTCACGGGCCTTGACGCCGAACTCGGCAATCTTCTTCTCGATCTCGGCAAAGCTCATCTGGTCGGCGTTGCGCAGGATGGGCACCACCAGGCCGCGGGGCGAACCGACAGCAATACCGATGTCGAAGTAGCCGTGGTAGACGATGTCATTGCCGTCCACCGAGGCATTGAGCACCGGGAACTTCTTCAGCGCATGCACAGCCGCCTTGACGAAGAAGCTCATGAAGCCCAGCTTGCAGCCGTGTTCCTTCTCGAAACGCTCTTGCATGCGCTTGCGCATGTCCATGACCGGGGCCATGTTGATTTCGTTGAAGGTGGTGAGGATGGCGTTGGTGGATTGCGACTGCAGCAGACGCTCGGCCACGCGGGCGCGCAGGCGGGTCATGGGCACGCGCTGTTCCGGGCGGTCACCCAGGCTGGGCGCCTTGGGAGATGCAACTTGCGGCAGCAACTTGGTCGGCACGCCAGTGGGGATGACGGCGGCGGTGGACTGCACGCCACCGGCGACACCACCAGCAACGGCGGAAAGCACATCACCCTTGGTGACGCGGCCGTCCTTGCCAGTGCCGCCCACCGAGCCAGCGGCCAGGTTGTTGTCGGCCATCAGCTTGGCAGCCGCAGGCATGGCCACGCCGGCCTTGCTGTTGGATGCGGCGGCAGCGGCTGCGGGTGCAGCAGACGCGGTGGCCACGGGGGCCGCAGCGGCAGGTGCGGCAGCTGCGCCGACCTTGCCGTCGGTGTCGATGCGGGCGATCAGCTGTTCGGCCGCAACGGTAGCGCCGTCGGCCTGCACCAACTCCATCAGCACGCCAGAGGCTGGTGCCGGGACTTCCATCACCACCTTGTCGGTTTCGATTTCGATCAGGGTTTCATCCACGGTGACCAGGTCGCCGACCTTTTTCTTCCACTGCAACAGGGTTGCCTCAGCCACGGATTCCGACAGCTGGGGGACTTTTACTTCTACGATAGCCATATCAAATTCTTTCCGTATTTATTTGGTGAGCACAAAGCCCTTGAGCTTGGCGAAAGCGCCTTCGACCAGAGCCTTTTGCTGCTCCTGGTGCAAATGGGCATAGCCCGCTGCAGGCGACGCCGAGGCGGCGCGACCGGAGTAACCCAGGCGCTGGCCTTCCAGCATGTTCTCGTGCAGGTAATGCTGCACAAAGAACCAGGCGCCCTGGTTCTGTGGCTCATCCTGGCACCACACCACATCGACCACATTGGGGTACTTCTTCAGCTCGGAGGAGAAGACCTTGTGCGGGAAGGGATAGAGCTGCTCGACGCGCACGATGGCGACATCGTCATGGCCCTTCTCTTCCCGCTTTTTCACCAGGTCGTAATAGACCTTGCCGGAGCAGGCGATCAGGCGCTTGACCTTGTCGGCCTTGATCTCCTTTTGCTCGGGGATGATCGTCTGGAAGCTGCCCTTGGTGAACTCGGTCAGCGGCGAGGTGGCATCCTTGTTACGCAGCAGGGACTTGGGCGTCATGATCACCAGGGGCTTGCGCAGGTTGCGCACCATCTGGCGGCGCAGCACGTGGAAGATCTGGCTGGAGGTGGTGGGCTGCACGATCTGCATATTGGTGTCGGCCGCCAATTGCATGAAACGCTCCAGGCGCGCCGAGCTGTGCTCAGGGCCCTGGCCCTCGTAGCCGTGCGGCAGCATCAGGGTGATGCCGTTGACGCGGCCCCACTTGACTTCGCCGGAAGCAATGAACTGGTCAATCACCACCTGGGCGCCGTTGGCGAAGTCGCCAAACTGGGCTTCCCAGATCACCAGGGTATTGGGGTCGTTGGAGGCGTAGCCGTACTCAAAGGCCAGCACCGCCTCTTCGGACAAGATGGAGTCGATGACCACAAACGGAGCCTGGTTGTCGGCCGCGTTGGACAGGGGCACATAGGTGCCGGTGTCCCACTTTTCACGGTTCTGGTCGTGGATCACGGCGTGGCGGTGGGTAAAGGTACCGCGTCCGCTGTCTTCACCCGACAGGCGCACCGGGTAGCCGCTGGCCACCAGCGAGGCAAAGGCCATGGACTCGCCCATGCCCCAGTCCACCGGAATGTCACCGCGGCCCATGGCAGCGCGGTCGTCCAGCACCTTCTTCACCAGGTTGTGGGGTGTGATGTTGGCGGGGACGGTGGTGATGCGTTCGGCCAGGCGTTTCCACTCGGCCATGGGCACGGCCGTGTCACCGGCATCGGTCCACTTCTTGCCCAGGAAGGGTGCCCAGTCCACTGCGAACTTGCTCTTGAAGTTGGTCAGCACTGGGTCTGCCGTGTGCTTGCCGGCGTCCATGGCGGCGCGGTAGGCCTTGACCATGTCGTCACCCAGGGTCTCGCCCAGGCCTTGGGCTGCCAGGCGGTCGGCGTAGAGCTTGCGGGTGCCAGGATGCTGGGCGATTTTCTTGTACATCAGCGGCTGGGTCAGGCCGGGGGTGTCCTGCTCGTTGTGGCCGAGCTTGCGGAAGCAGACGATGTCCAGCACCACGTCCTTGCTGAATTTCATGCGGTATTCCAGCGCCAGCTGGGTGGCCAGCACCACGGCTTCGGGATCATCTCCGTTGACGTGCAACACCGGTGCTTCCACCATCTTGACGATGTCGGTGCAGTAGACCGAGGAGCGCATGTCGCGCGGGTCCGAGGTGGTAAAGCCGATCTGGTTGTTGATGATGATGTGGACCGTGCCGCCGGTGGTGTAACCACGGGTTTGGGCCAGTGCCAGGGTTTCCTGGTTCACGCCCTGGCCGCCAAAGGCCGAGTCGCCGTGCACCAGCACCGGCAGTACCTGCGCGCCTTTGACATCGCCACGGCGGTCCATGCGGGCACGCACCGAGCCTTCGACTACTGGGTTCACAATTTCCAGGTGAGACGGGTTGAAGGCCAGCGACAGGTGCACCGGGCCACCGGCGGTGGACAGGTCGGAGCTGAAGCCCTGGTGGTATTTCACGTCACCGGCAGGCAGGTCTTCGGGGGCGGTGTGGTCGAACTCGGCAAACAGGTCCTTGGGCATTTTGCCTTGGTGTTGACCAGCACGTTCAGGCGGCCGCGGTGGGCCATGCCGATCACGACTTCCTGCACACCCTTGGCGCCAGCGCCCTGGATCAGCTCGTCCATGGCGGCGATAAAGCTCTCGCCACCTTCGAGCGAGAAGCGCTTCTGGCCGACAAACTTGGTGTGCAAAAAGCGCTCCAGGCCTTCGGAGGCGGTCAGACGCTCCAGAATGGCCTTCTTCTTGTCGGAGGTGAAGTTGGGCTTGCTGCGAATGGTTTCCAGCTTTTGCTGCCACCAGCGCTTCTCAGCCTGGTCGGTGGTGTACATGTACTCGGCACCCAGGGTGCCGCAGTAGGTTTCGCGCAGCGCATTGAGCAGCTCACGCAGCGACATGCTGTTCTTGCCGAAGAAGGTGTTGCTGGTGTCAAACACGGTTTCCTGGTCGGCATCGGTAAAGCCGAAGTAGGCCGGGTCCAGATCGGGAATGGCCGGGCGCTCGGTGCGCTTCAAGGGATCCAGATCGGCCCAGCGCTGACCGACATTGCGGTAGGCGGCAATCAGCTGTTGGGCGGCGGTGCGTTTGCGGCCCATCTCGGCGTCGGCACTGGCCATGACGACCTTGGTGCCACCGGCCTTGGCGCGCTCGGCAAAGGCATTGATGACGGGCATGTGGGGCACGTCTTTGGCGTTGGAGCCATCGACCGCGGGCACATGGCTCAGGGCATCAAAATACTCGCGCCAGGAATCGGGAACGCTACCGGGGTTGGACAGATAGTTCTCATACATCTCTTCGACGTAGGGAGCATTGCCACCAAACAGGTAGGTATTGTTTTGGTACGCCTGGTAAACAGACGACACTGAATCACTCATATTACGCTGACCTCCGTTCCCCTTGAGGGAACATTAGCTGGTTAAAGCTGGATTGATTAACCTTCCGCGACACGGCTGAACCGATTGGCGGATGCGACTGTGGCATGGGAAGGACCTTCGTTGCGGACTGGATTGTGCCACTGATTTGGGAGATCAAAAGCGTTAATCCAGTTTTGATCAGACGTCTGACAGCTAGCTGACCACCGCGTCTTTAATCTGCTGCAGAGCACCCGGATCTTCCATGGTGGTGAGGTCTCCGGGGTCGCGCCCTTCGCACACGGCCTGGATGGCGCGGCGCAAAAGTTTGCCGCTGCGGGTCTTGGGCAGCACCTGCACAAAGCGCACGCGGGCTGGCCGGGCCACGGCGCCGAGCTGGTCGTCCACCACCTTCATGATGGCGGCTTCCACCTTTTTGGCGTTGTCGCCTAGCGCCACGCTGGGGTCTTTCAACACCACAAAGGCCACCGCCACCTGGCCCTTGAGCTGGTCGGCCACGCCGACCACGGCCACCTCGGCCACATTGGCATGGCTGCTGATGCTTTCCTCGATCTCGCGGGTGCCCAGGCGGTGGCCGGCCACGTTGATCACGTCGTCTGTACGGCCCAGGATGAAGAAGTAGCCGTCT
>JAYVNF010000040.1:0-7514 GCA_043758575.1 Rhodoferax sp. | reverse complement strand
GGTGACGTCGGTCTTCGTTGTGCTTGTTGGGCATGGGCTGGCAAGAATCAAGGGAACGCGAATCCTACGTCACACCCGATCCGTGCGACAACGCCTCTGAATTGACTACATCATGACTGGGGAACTCCCTGCAGAGGCAAAGCCGTATTGCATTCGCTTTGGTATCAAACTAGGCCAAACGCAACGCTCTGGCATCCGCTTCAAAAGCCGCTCGCTTTAGGACTGCTTCGGAAATTTGCTCCAGGCGCCAATGTTGTGCACATTCTGGTAGCCATTTTTCTTGAGCAGCATCTTGGCCATGCCGCTGCGGGTTCCGCTGGCACAGCAGAGCACAACAGGCGCTGATTTGGGTATCTCGCTCAGCCGGTTGCCCAACTCGTTCAGAGGGATGTTGATTGTTCCAGGGGCGTTGCCATGGGCAAATTCTGCGGTGGATCTGACATCCACAAGCAAGGCTCCCTGCTTTTTCAGTTCGGGCAGCCTGGCAATGACTCGGTGCGAGGTCCACCATTTGTAGGCCATCCAGGCGGCAAAGCCCAGCACTGGCCAGTATTGTTCAACGATGGCATTGAGCGACATGGGGTAGCCTCGCGTTACGCGCTGGCAGTGTCAGTAGACATGAGCTCAAAGGCACTGAGCGCTTCAGCCGTGTACATCAAGGCGGGACCTCCGCCCATATAGACACAGACTGTGAGCATCTCCTCGAGTTCCTGGCGCGTACAGCCCAGCTTGATCAGCGCCTTGACATGAAAGCCTATGCACCCGGAGCAATGCTGTGTGATGCCGATGGCCAGGGCCATCAGTTCCTTGTGCTTGGCGCTGACAGCGCCCTCGGCCATGGCGCTGCGTGCCAGTTGTCCGAATGCTTGCATGGCGTCCGGCTGGGATTTTCGCAGGGGTGCGAGGTTGTGGTTGATATTTTTTATCAGACCGGAATGGTCAAAAGTGCTCATGGTGTGTTTCCTTTCGTGGCTGCGTGTGCATAAGAGGATCAGGGCTGTTTGCTTTGAACTTTGCAGGTATCTGGCCGTTCACAGCTGGGCATGGGACAACGGTTGACTTCAAACGGCGACATGGACAGCAGCGTCGTCAAGGCACCGGATGCGGCAGTGCCAGCCCAAAATAAAAAGAAGCCCGCCGTGTACGCGGCCTGTCGGCTGATCTCCAGAGGGCCGTGCAGCCAATGCAGGTCCTGTGGATCCACAAAGGCAAAAACCACCAGTTCCAGAATGGCCGCCATCAAAAATGACGGCCAGACAATCCACATCCATCTTTGTTTCATACTCTTGTCTCCTGGTTGCTCTAGTGCTTTAACGCGGAACAATGAACACGGCTTTTTCGGCAATGCCTTTGCCGATGTCGGGCGCATCAATCTTGAAGTGAATGGTGTGCGAGCCGGGCTCGGCCCCCTCGTAGGGCAGTTGCAGGCGCACCGGAATCCAGCGTGACTGGGTGGACTCGATAGTCATGTCTTCTTCACTGGCCACCTTCAGGTCGGGCAAACCCTCCACCGACAGGTGGAAACGCTGCGTGGATTCGGTGGCGTTCATGACCTGGATGCGGAATACGTTCTCTTTCTTGCCACCTTCGGCAATGCGGGCCAGTGAGCCACGGTCGCGCACCACGTCGACCTTGAAGGGAATGCGCAGTGCAAGGCTGATACCCATGGAAGCCACCACCGCGCCCAATATGGCGGTGTAAATCAGCACGCGGGGGCGGAAGATATGGTGAATGGTCTGCGTCTTGTTCCACTTCTGTTCAAGCGCGTGCTCGGTGGTGTATTTCACCAGGCCGCGCGCATAGCCCACCTTGTCCATCACCGTGTCGCAGACGTCGGCGCAGGCGCCGCAGCCTATGCACTCGTACTGCAGGCCGTTGCGGATGTCGATGCCGGTGGGACAGACTTGCACGCATAAGCTGCAGTCCACACAGGCGCCCAAGTTGAGTGCTGCCGGGTCGGCCTTCTTGCTGCGCGCACCGCGCGGCTCACCACGGTCTTTGTCGTAGGTGACGATGAGCGTGTCCTTGTCGAACATGGCGCTTTGGAAGCGGGCATAGGGGCACATGTACTTGCAGACCTGCTCGCGCATGAAGCCGGCATTGCCGAAGGTGGCAAAGGCGTAGAAGAAGGTCCAGAAGATCTCCCAGGAACCCAGATCCCATTGGATGAATTCACCAGCCAAGGTGTGAATGGGCGTGAAGTAGCCGACAAAGGTGAAGCCAGTCCACAGCGCCAGCGCAATCCACAAGAACTGCTTGGCCGCCTTGCGGCCGAACTTCTCTGCTGTCCAAGGCGCGGCATCGCGGCGCATGCGGGCAGAACGGTCGCCCTCGGTAAGCTTTTCCAGCCACAAAAACATTTCGGTGTAGACGGTCTGCGGGCAGGCATAGCCGCACCACAGGCGTCCGGCCACGGCAGTGAACAAGAACAGCGAATACGCCGCGATCACCAGGATGCCGGTCAAGTAAATGAAGTCCTGCGGGTACAGCACCAGGCCAAAGATATAGAAACGCCGCGCACCCAGGTCAAACAGCACGGCCTGGCGCTGACCCCATTCCAGCCAGGGCAGGCCATAGAAGACGATTTGGGTCAGAAACACCAGGGCCCAGCGCCAGCGCGAGAACAGGCCGGAGACGCTGCGCGGATATATCTTTTTGTGCGCCTGGTAGAGCGACACCATTTCTGCGTCCGCACCCGGTGGCGGCTCTATGGGCGCCTTGGAGACGGTGACGGGAATGCCTTTGAGAACCGTGGATTTGGAATCAGACACGTGGAACCTTCAACCTGTTGCTTGTTCTTCCGATAATACTTATACCTGTATGTATACGAATGATATAAATCAATTTCTTATAGCGAATTTTCAAAATTCTCACGGCTATTGCATACCTATACTAGTATGCACTACACTCTGGCAACTTAAAACACAGGTGAACGTGATGCGCTTGCATATGAAACAGACGAACTTTTCCTCGCATGTGCTTGCCTGGGCTATGGTGGGTTCCATGGTTGGTGCAATGCCAACGCGGGGGTATGCCGAGGGCGTGCCCACAGTGGCGGTACAAAGCACAGCAGGCGCCGGCAGCTACGTTCTGGATGGTGTGATCCAGGCGGTCAAGCAAAGCACGGTGGCGGCCCAGGCCTCCGGGCGCATCGCCAGTTTCAACGTCAAAGCCGGTGACAAGGTGCGCGCCGGGCAGGTGCTGGCCAGTATTGACGATCGCGAGGCCCAGGTAGGCGTTCAGCGCTCGCAGGCGCAAGTGACGCAGGCCGATGCCGAACTGCGCAATGCCCGCGCTCAGATGGAGCGCACCCGCGATTTACAGCAGCAAGGTTTTGTCAGCAAGTCCGCTTTTGACACGGCCAACACGCAATACCAATCTGCCCAGGCGCAGCGCGCGCAGGCCGAGGCCGGTGCGCGCCAGTCAAGTATCGCGCAAGGCTTCACCCGTGTGACGGCACCCATGGATGGCTGGGTGTTGCAGACCTTTGTCCAGGCTGGTGATGTGGCGGCGCCTGGTACGCCTTTGCTGGTGCTGTATGCGCCCCAGCCACTGCGTGCGGTGGTACAGGTTCCGGCATCGCGCAGCCAGGCGGTGCGACTGGCCAAGCAGACTGCGGTCGAAGTCAGCAGTGGGGCATCTGTCGCCAACCAAAGCGTCACCCCCCTGAATCGCCTGGAGGTGCCCTCCAGTGACCCAGTGTCCCAGACCACCGAGTGGCGCATGGACTTGCCGGCCAAAGCGGCCGCGGCGCTGTTGCCTGGCCAACAGGTGCGCGTCAGCTTTTCGGTGGAGGCCGATCTCGCCGTTTCCCGCTTGCGGGTGCCCGCATCGGCAGTGGTCAGGCGCAACGAGTTGACTGCGGTGTACGTGGTGGCGAACCAGCATTTCGCTTTGCGTTCGGTACGCCTGGGCGCCGATCTGGGTAGCCAGGGCGTGGAGGTGCTCTCGGGTCTGCGGGCCGGGGACGTGGTGGCCACCGACACCGTGCGCGCCTCCCAGTTCGACGCCGTCCCCGCAGCCAAGTGAGCATCGCATGACAACCCCCCATCCTCTGGGCATCTCGGGCCGCATCGCGGCTGCCTTTCAAAGCAATGCGCTCACTCCCTTGTTGGCGCTGGTGGCCTTGTTGCTAGGTCTCTTTGCCGTGCTGGTGACACCGCGCGAGGAAGAGCCGCAAATCAATGTGACCATGGCCAATGTGCTGATTCCCTTTCCCGGGGCCAGCAGCACCGATGTGCAGAACATGGTGGCCAAACCGGCCGAGCAGGTGCTAGGTCAGATGGCCGGGATTGAGCACACCTATTCGGTGGCGCGCCCCGGCATGGCCGTGCTCACCGTGCAGTTCAAGGTGGGCGTGGCGCACTCCGAAGCCTTGGTCCGACTGTTTGATGTCTTGAATGCCAACCGGGACTGGCTGCCACAAGGCCTGGGCACGCTGACCCCCATCGTCAAACCCAAGGGCATTGATGACGTGCCGGTGGTGGCAGTGACCCTGTGGGCCAAAGACACCACCTCTGCGATGGACCTGGAAACCGTGGCCCACGCCCTGGAGACCGAGGTCAAGGCGGTGCCCGGTGTGCGTGAAGTCAAGACCCTGGGTGGGCCCGGGCGCTCCGTGCAGATTCAGGTGGACCCGGCCCGCATGCGTGCGCGCGGCATTGACATCCTGACGCTGCAGAAAATGGTGGGCGCGGCCAACTACGGCATGCCTGCCGGTACGGTGGCCAGTCCCAGCGCCAATGCGCAAATGTTGAGCGTGGAAGCCGGTGAGTTCCTGCGCAATTCCGAGGACGTAGCCGATATGGTGGTGGGCGTGAGCAACGGCAAGCCAGTGTTCCTGCGCGATGTGGCCGTCGTGAGTGCGGGCGCGCAGCAGACCACCAGCTATGTGTGGTTCACCCCGGGCGTTGCCACCGAGAAGGAAGTTGGCCAGGTGAGAGACCAGGAAGCTGGAGCCCAGACCGGTCAGACCTATCCCGCAGTGACCATCCAGGTCACCAAGAAGCCCGGCGAGAACGCCGTAGACGTGTCGACTGCGGTGCGCGCCAAGATTGACGCTCTGCGCAACACCGTGATCCCCGCCAACGTGCAAGTCACCGCCACCCGCGACTACGGCCTGACTGCGGCCGAGAAGGCCAACAAGCTGATCCAGAAGCTGGCGTTTGCCACCGGTTCCGTGATTCTGCTGGTCGGCTTTGCGCTCGGTCGGCGCGAGGCCATCATCGTCGGGGCTGCCGTGATTCTGACGCTCACCGCCACCTTGTTTGCGTCCTGGGCCTGGGGCTTCACGCTCAACCGCGTGTCTTTATTCGCGTTGATTTTTTCCATCGGCATTCTGGTGGACGACGCCATCGTGGTGGTGGAAAACATCCACCGCCACCAGCAGCTTGAGCCCAATGCGCGGCTGTTGGACATCATTCCCCGTGCGGTGGATGAAGTGGGCGGCCCCACGATTCTGGCCACGCTCACGGTGATTGCGGCCCTGCTGCCCATGGCCTTTGTGTCGGGCTTGATGGGGCCCTACATGAGCCCGATTCCGATCAACTCGAGCCTGGGGATGGCGATTTCCCTGGCCATAGCTTTCACCGTGACGCCTTGGCTGGCCTTGAAATTCATGCGCGAGCATGGCGGCGACGCGGCGCATGAAAAGGGCCATGCACCGGATCAGGTCAAAGCCTCCAAAGTCCAGAGACTCTTTGACCGCATCCTGTCGCCCTTTCTGAACAGCGCGCGCAAACGCTGGTTGCTGCTGGCCGGCATTCTGGGCGCACTGCTGCTGTCCGTGGGCCTGGCCCTGGTGCAACTGGTGGTGCTCAAGATGCTGCCCTTTGACAACAAGAGCGAGTTCCAGGTGGTGGTGGACATGCCGGCCGGCACCCCGTTGGAAGAGACCGCCGCCACGCTGCAAGAGCTCGGTGCCTTTCTGGCGCTTGAACCCGAGGTCACCAACCTGCAGGCCTACGCTGGAACGGCCTCGCCCATCACCTTCAATGGTCTGGTGCGTCAGTACTATCTGCGCGCCGACGCCGAGCAAGGCGACCTGCAGGTGAACCTGGTGGACAAGCACCACCGCAGTGACAAGAGCCATGTGATTGCGCAGCGCTTGCGCCCGGCCTTGGAGAGGATAGGCCTCGCTCACCACGCACGCATCAAGGTGGTGGAAGTGCCACCCGGCCCGCCGGTGATGTCGCCCCTGGTGGCCGAAATCTATGGGCCGGACGAAGCCGGCCGCCAGAACCTGGCGCAGCAAGTGGAGAAATCCTTTGCTGCCACACAAGATATCGTTGCCATCGATACCACCTTGCGCGAGAACGCCGCCCGTGCCTTCCTGCGCGTGCGCCGCCAGCGCGCCGACAGTCTGGGGATTCCGGTAGCCGCTGTCGCCCAGACCGTGGCGTCTGCCCTGTCGGGCGCTGACGCCGCCTTCCTGCACGACGGCCAGTCCAAGTACCCGGTGCCGGTGCGTATCCAGTTGCCACTGCAAAGCCAGGTTGGGCTGGACGCGATCCTGGCGCTGCCCATGCGTGCGGCCAATGGCCAGTTGGTTCCGCTCTCGGAACTGGTACAAGTGGAAATGGGTGTGATTGACAAGCCGCTCTACACCAAGGACCTCAAGGGCGTGAGCTACGTGTTTGGCGACATGGCCGGCAAGTTGGATTCGCCCCTGTACGGCCTGTTTGCGATTCGCTCTCAGCTGGATAAGCAGGTGAAGACCGCGATGGGCGAGTACTGGATCCACCAACCCGCAGACACCTACCGCCAGTACGCCCTGAAATGGGATGGTGAGTCCCAAATTACCTATGACACATTCCGCGACATGGGTGCGGCCTATGGCGTGGGCCTGATCTTGATCTACCTCCTGGTGGTGGCTCAGTTCAAGAGCTACCTGACGCCGCTGGTGATCATGGCGCCCATTCCCTTGACCATTATTGGCGTGATGCCGGGACACGCTTTGCTGGGCTCGCAGTTCACCGCCACCAGCATGATTGGCATGATTGCCCTGGCTGGCATCATCGTGCGCAATTCCATTTTGCTGGTGGACTTCATCGAGCTGCAGGTCACCCAGGGCGTGGACTTCAAGACGGCTGTGCTGCAGTCCGCCGTGGTGCGAGCGCAGCCGATTGTGCTGACCGGCCTGGCGGCCATGATTGGTGCCTTCTTCATTCTGGATGACCCGATCTTCAATGGCTTGGCCATCTCCCTGATCTTCGGCATTCTGGTGTCCACCATGCTCACGCTGGTGGTGATACCTGTTCTGTACTACGCGCTGTTTCGGCGCCGTATGGAAGCGCGCGCAGACGCGAGGACTGTTTCCCCATAAGCAACCCCTATCACCCAGGAGATTCCCATGACCGTAGACCGCTATATCCATCTCTTCGCCGGCAGCTTCATCCTGCTGTCGCTGGCCTTTGGCGTGGACGCCAGTCCGTTGTTTGTCTCGCACTACTGGCTGTACTTCACCGCTTTTGTGGGCGCCAATCTGTTCCAGTTCGGCATCACCAATGTCTGCC
>JAYVNF010000039.1:0-21787 GCA_043758575.1 Rhodoferax sp. | reverse complement strand
TGGCCAGCATGCGCGCCTTCAGAATGGCAGTCAGTGCGCCATAAATGGTGCTACCGGCCTTGCCCGCCTTGAGCGCGTCCAGGTCGGCCTGCAGATCGGCAAAGTTCAGGTCCAGGCGGTCCTTGGCATCCAGGTAGTAGCCGGCCTCGGTCACCGTAAACGAGATGATGCGGGTGTTGGCGTCTGCGCCCAGGCGAATCAGGCCGGAGAGCATGGGGTCATGGCGGACCACGGTCTGGATGGACGTGATGCGGGTGTAGCTGCGCTCGCCCTGAGGGGTCACAGTTTCCAGGGTGTAGGCGCCGTTCTGCGCAATCAAGGCCTCAATCGTTTCGGCCATATCGGCGCGTATATTGCCGCCGGCCAGGGCCCAGCGGCGGTCGCCGGTTTGCTGCAGCTGGTGCAGATACAGCGCCTGGTGCGCCCGGTGGAAAGAGCCCAGCCCCAGGTGGAGCATCAATAAAGGTTTGGAGGTGTCTTGCATGGTGCGTGAACGGGTGAATCAGGGTGAGTGAGCCAGGCTTAGTGAACCAGCGTTTCCCGGGCCTTGCCGGTGCGGGTAATGCGGCCAGCGGCGTCAAACAAATGGGCGGCATCGACATCGATGCGCACGCCCACGGTCTTGCCCACCACCAGCTCGGTGCGCTCGTTCTGGCGTGACACCAGTTGCACACCATTGGCAGTGGAGACGTAAATCAGGGTCTCGGCGCCCAGCGCTTCCACCAGGTCCACCGTGGCATCCAGCAGGCCCTGGCCGGCTGCGCACAGGCTGATGCTTTCCGGGCGTATGCCAATGCAGCCATCGGGCTCCACCGACAGGCCGGTGCTTTGCACCAAAGTCTGCAGGTCTTTGGCGGCCACCATGTTCATTTGCGGTGTGCCTATGAACTGGGCCACAAACTGGTTGGCCGGGCGGTCATAGAGCTCCAGCGGCGTGCCCACCTGTTCGATCTTGCCGTCGCGCAGCACCACCACGCGGTCGGCCAGGGTCATGGCCTCGACCTGGTCGTGCGTCACGTAAATCGTGGTGGCGCCTAGGTCGCGGTGCAGCTTGGCGATCTCGATACGGGTCTGGCCGCGCAGGGCCGCGTCCAGATTGGACAGAGGCTCATCAAACAAAAACACTTTGGGCGCGCGCACGATGGCGCGGCCAATGGCCACGCGCTGGCGCTGGCCGCCGGAGAGTTCCTTGGGCGTGCGCTGCAGGTAGCTGGTGAGGTTCAGGATCTTGGCGGCGCGTCCGACTTTTTCCTGGATCACAGCCTCGTCCACCTTGGCCAGCTTCAGGGCAAAGCTCATGTTTTCGAACACGCTCATGTGCGGGTACAGGGCGTAGCTCTGGAACACCAAGGCCAGGTCGCGCTTGCTGCTAGGTTCTTCGGTGATGTCGCGTCCGTCCAGGAGCAGCTTGCCGCCGTCGTTCTGTTCCAGTCCGGCAATCAGGCGCAAGAGCGTGGACTTGCCGCAACCCGAAGGGCCGACAAAGACGACGAACTCGCCCTGGTTGATTTGCAGGTCAATGCCGCGGATCACGCGCACATTGCCAAACTCTTTTTCGATACCTTGTAGTTCCAGATAAGCCATGGTGTGAGTCTCTTGAAATAGTTGTTTACTTGACGGCGCCGAAGGTCAAGCCTTGAACGAGTTGCTTCTGGCTGAACCAGCCGAACACCACGATGGGTGCAATCGCCATCAGCGAAGCAGCCGACAGCTTGGACCAGAACAGGCCCTCGGGGCTGCTGTAGCTGGCAATCAGCGTGGCCAGCGTGCCGGCCTTGGCGGCACCCAGGTTGAGCGACCAGAAGGCCTCGTTCCAGGACAGCACCAGGCACAAGAGGCCGGTGGACGCCAGGCCACCCAGGGTCAGGGGCAAAAGCACCAGACGGAACTCCTGCCACAGCGTGGCGCCATCCATGCGTGAAGCTTCCAGGATTTCGTGCGGAATGTCCTTCAGGTAGGAGTACAGCATCCAGACCATGATGGGCAGGTTGGACAAGGTGAACACGATGATCAGGGCGGTGCGTGAGTCCAGCAGCCCGGTGTACTGCGCCATCACATACACCGGCACCAGGGCGCCCACGGCGGGCATCATCTTGGTGGAGAGCATCCACATCAGGATATCCTTGGTGTACTTGCCCTTGAAGAAGGCCATGGCATAGGCTGCTGGAAAGGCCAGCATCAAGCCCAGCAGGGTGGACAGCACGCTGGTGATCAGCGAGTTCTTGGCATACAGCATGTAGTCGCTGCGCTCTTGCACGATGGAGAAGTTCTCCAGCGTGGGCGTAAACAGCAGCAGCGGTGGCACGGCAATGGCCTGCAGCTCGGTCTTGAAGGACGTAAGGATCAACCAGCCCAGCGGAAAGAACAGCAGCAGGGTGACGACCCAGGCCACCAGCGTGCGCACGATGAGTGCGGGGGGAAATTTGGAGCGGGTATGTGCCATGGTCTTATTTGTCCAGGTTCTTGCCAACCATGCGAATCAGGAAGGCGGCTGCAATATTGGCCAGCACCACTGCGAACAGGGCGCCTGCAGAGGCCACACCGGCGTCGAAGTTGAGCAGCGCTTGCTTGAAGATCAGGAAGGCCATATTGGTGCTGGCATCTCCCGGCCCACCACCGGTGGTGGTGTAGATCTCAGCAAACACGCTGAGCAAAAAGATCATCTCAATCATCACCACCACGGCCACCGAGCGGCCCAGGTGCGGGATGTAAAGGTAGCGCAGCTGCTGCAGGTAGGTGGCACCGTCCATGCGCGCAGCTTCGAGCTGTTCGCGGTTCATGCTTTGCAGCGCGGTCATGAAGATCAGGGTCGCAAAGGGCAACCACTGCCAGGCCACCATGATGATCACCGAGCCCAGCGGAAAGTCGGTGAGCCAATCAATCGGCGTCAAACCAAAGAAGATGGAGACCTGCGCCAGCACCCCGTATATCGGGTTCATCATCATGTGCTTCCACAGCAAAGCATTGACCGTGGGCATGACAAAGAAGGGCGAGATCAGCAGCAAGCGCACGATGGCGCGGCCGGGGAAGGGGTCATCAATCAGCAGCGCAATGGCCGTGCCGAAGATCACCGTGATCAGGATCACACTGCCCAGCAGCAAGAGCGTATTGACCACCGCCACCGTGAAGGAGGGGTCGGTCAAAAAGTAGGTGAAGTTTTCCAGCCCGATAAAGCCGGTCTCTTCGGGCTGCATCAGGTTGTAGCGGATGACAGAAAAATAAATCGTCATCACCAGGGGGACGATCATCCACAACAGCAGTGTCAGCACTGCAGGCGTCATCAGCAGCCGCGGTAGTAGTCTCTTCATGGGATGGTCCTAATAATTGTTTTGCTTGTCGGAAAAGAAGTGGACTCTCAAATAGTGCCCAGGTGGCGTAGCGAGCAGCCCGAGGTAGCGTCTGAGAAGCGCAGCCGTACTTCCGTACGGCGGGCATCGCAAGATGTCAGATCGGGCTGCGCAGTAGCCAGGTGGGTACTACTTATTTGTAGTAGCCGCCCTTTTTCATTTCGCGCTCGGCGGCGGTTTGAGAAGCCTTCAGGGCTGCATCAATGGTGGTCTTGCCAGCCAGAGCCGCGCTCATTTGCTGACCCACGGCAATACCAATCGCCTGGAACTCAGGGATGGCTGCGAACTGCACGCCTACGTACGGAGACTTGGGCAGCGTGCTGTCGTTGGGGTTGGCAGAGTCGATGGCAGCCTTTTCAGCAGCAGCAAACACGGCAGCCTTCTGGAATTCAGGATTGGCGTAGGTGGACTTGCGGGTGCCGGTAGGCACGTGGGCCCAGCCTTCGGTCTTGGCAACCAGGGCGATGTAGTCCTTGGAAGTAGCCCAGTTGATGAACTTCTGTGCCGCGTCCGCGTTCTTGGTGCCAGCGGGAATCGCCAGTGCCCAAGCCCACAGCCAGTTGGCACCCTTTTGCGTCACAGCGTAAGGGCCTTGTGCAAATGCCACCTTGTCAGCCACTTTGGACTGCTTGGGGTCGGTGATGAAGGAGGCTGCAATCGTGGCGTCAATCCACATGCCGCACTTGCCTTCGTTGTACAGGGCCAGGATTTCGTTGAAGCTGTTGGCCGAAGAGCCGGGAGGGCCGTACTTGGTCAGCAGTTCCACGTACATGGTGACAGCGTCTTTCCAAGGCTTGGATTCCAGCTGGGGCTTCCACTTCATGTCAAACCACTGAGCGCCATAGCTGTTGGCCATGGTGGACAGAAAGGCCATGTTGTCACCCCAGCCCGGCTTGCCGCGCAGGCAGATGCCGTACACGCCGTTCTTTGGGTCGTGGATCTTGGCAGCAGCGTCACGCACCTGGTCCCAGGTGGGGCGGCCTTCAAACTTGATGCCAGCCTTGTCGGTCAGGTCCTTGCGGTACATCAGCATGGAGGACTCGCCGTAGAAGGGAGCGGCGTACATTTTTCCACCGACCGACAGACCGTCCTTCATGGCGGGCAGGATGTCGTCTGTGTCATAAGCAGCATCGCCCTTCAATTCCTTGAGCCAGCCCTTTTTGCCCCAGATCGGGGTTTCGTACATGCCGATGGTCATGACGTCAAACTGGCCGCCCTTGGTGGCGATGTCGGTGGTGACGCGCTGGCGCAGTGCGCCTTCTTCCAGAGTCACCCACTTGAGTTGGATATCGGGGTTGGCTTGCTCAAAGTTCTTGCCGAGCTTTTGCATCTCGATCATGTGGCCGTTGTTGACGGTGGCGATCACCAGTTCGGTAGCCGAGGCCGAGATGCCGCACAGGGATGCGACCAAGGTTGCAGCCATGGCAACGTGGGTTTTCAGTTTCATGTCTATGTCTCCAGAATGTTGAGGTGAGATGCTTTGTTCAATGCTTTTTTTTGCTGCCAGCACTGACAGATGGAAGATACTGACTCCCTGATGCAGAAACAATACTTCGTCACTGGGTTGCAGTACTAATTTGCACCATATACCTAGTATTTATACCTATAGGTGCCAAATGAGTATGGTTAACCCCTAATAGAGCCCAGCCCCGGTGCATGGCAGCGGGCTTGACGCAAAATGAGACACCCCACAGGACCGATATTCCCGAAAGCGTGCATATGAAGAACGACGATGAAGACCCCCCCGTCTGGCTCACCGTACTGAAGTTGGTGGTGATCGCGGTGGTGCTGATTGGCGGCACCGGCCTGGCTCTGTGGTACGTGGACCAAATGCAGTCGCGCGACCAACCCGCGCTGGGCTCAGGCAGCGGCAGCACCGGCTGGGGCATCGTGGGTGACAACCCACTGCGCTTTAAAAGGTAAGCGCGAGGGCCTGCTTACCTTTGCGCAGGAATAGGCGCAAGGCTTGCCACCACATCGCCACACTGCGCGCGGTGGCGCAGCGCATGGTCCATCACCACCAGGGCCAGCATGGCCTCGGCGATGGGCGTGGCGCGTATGCCCACGCAGGGGTCGTGGCGACCCTTGGTGACCACCTGGGTGGGCTTGCCGGCGGCATCAATCGAGTCGCGCGGCGTGATGATGGAGCTGGTGGGCTTGATGGCAATGCTCACCTCCAGGTCCTGCCCGGTGCTGATGCCACCCAGCACGCCGCCAGCGTTGTTGCTGGCAAAACCCTGGGGCGTGAGCGAGTCGCCGTGCGTGGTGCCGCGCTGCGCCACGCTGGCAAAGCCGGCACCAATTTCCACGCCCTTGACCGCATTGATGCCCATCATGGCGTAGGCAATGTCGGCGTCCATCTTGTCAAACAAGGGCTCGCCCAAGCCAACGGGCACATTGGAGGCCGAGACGCGGATGCGCGCGCCGCAGGAGTCGCCGGCTTTGCGCAGCGCGTCCATGTAATCTTCCAGCGCGGTTACATCGGCCACCGGCGCGAAGAAGGGGTTGTGGGGCACGTGGTCCCAGGATTCGAAGGCAACGGACTGGTCGCCAATCTGGGTCATGCAGCCGCGAAACTCGGTGCCGAACTTTTCCTTCAGCCACTTCTTGGCCACAGCCCCGGCTGCCACCATGGGCGCGGTCAGGCGCGCGCTGGAGCGCCCGCCTCCACGCGGGTCGCGGATGCCGTATTTCAGGTAGTAGCTGTAGTCGGCATGTCCCGGGCGAAAGGTCTCCAGGATGTTGCCGTAATCCTTGCTGCGCTGGTCGGTGTTCTGGATCAGAAGAGCAATCGGCGTGCCGGTGGTCTTGCCCTGGTAGACGCCGCTCAGGATTTGCACCGCATCGGGTTCGTTGCGCTGGGTAACAAAGCGGCTGGTGCCGGGGCGGCGACGGTCCAGGTCGATCTGGATGTCTGCCTCGCTCAACTCCAGGCCCGGGGGGCAGCCGTCAATCACACAGCCAATGGCCGGGCCGTGGGATTCACCAAAGTTGGTGACTGCGAAAAGATGTCCGAAGGTATTGCCGCTCATGTGGGGGATTATCCCCGAGGCGGCGCCACCTCTGGCCGGATGGGTTTAAGGCGCGGGGGCTTCGCCTTCGGGCCAGTCGCGGATATAGGCCTTGAGCATCTGGTTCTCAAAGTTCTGGCTGTCCACCACGGCACGGGCCACGTCGTAGAAGCTGATCACACCCATCAGCATGCGCGCATCCATCACCGGCATGTAGCGGGCGTGGCGCTCCAGCATCATGCGGCGCACCTCGTCCATATCGGTTTCCATGGTGCAAGTCAGGGGGGCGTCGTCCATGGCGGCGCGCACAGTTGTCTGGCCAATACTGCCGCCGTTTTTCACCAGGGTCTGGATCACCTCGCGAAAGGTCAGCATGCCGATCAGCTCGCCGTGCTCCATCACCACCAGGGAGCCGATATCCTTTTCAGCCATCAGGTCCAGTGCGCGGGACAGGGCTTCGTCCGGATGGGCGGTGAAAAGTGTGCCGCCTTTGACGCGCAGGATATCGCTGACTTTCATGGTATTTCCTCGAGACGCATGGTTGAGAGTTGCCACTTGAATATAGCCCACAATGTGCAGCTTTCCAGCCCTGTTCTGCGAACACTTTGACGGGAGACAAACATGCCAGGTTACGCCGACCCGGGATTCGACACCCTCGCGCTGCATGCAGGCGCCACACCCGACGCCACCGGCGCGCGCGCGGTGCCGATTCACCTCACCACTTCCTTTGTTTTCGAGTCCAGTGAACACGCGGCCTCGCTCTTCAACCTGGAGCGCGCCGGCCATGTGTATTCGCGCATCAGCAACCCCACCAATGCGGTGCTGGAGCAGCGCATTTCCGCCCTGGAGGGTGGCGTGGGCGCGATCTCCGTGGCCAGCGGGCAGGCCGCACTGCACCTCAGCATTGCCACCCTGATGGGGGCGGGCAGCCACATCGTCGCGTCCACCGCCCTGTACGGCGGCTCGCACAACCTCTTGCACTACACACTGCGTCGCTTCGGTATTGAAACCACCTTTG
This sequence comes from Rhodoferax sp., assembly GCA_043758575.1. Taxonomy (GTDB): domain Bacteria; phylum Pseudomonadota; class Gammaproteobacteria; order Burkholderiales; family Burkholderiaceae_C; genus Allorhodoferax. The sequence goes on along the minus strand of JAYVNF010000039.1, from coordinate 14,411 downwards.
TGAAGCCGGGCGATCTGGATGCCTGGCGTGCCGCCGTGCGGCCCAACACCAAGCTGTTTTTTGGCGAGACCGTGGGCAACCCGGGGCTGGACGTGCTCAATACGCCCGAGGTAGCAGCCATTGCGCATGCCGCCGGTGTGCCCCTGCTGGTGGACTCGACGCTGACCTCGCCCTGGCTGGTGAAGCCCTTCACCCAGGGCGCCGACCTGGTCTACCACTCGGCCACCAAGTTCTTGAGCGGGCACGGCACAGTGATTGGTGGCTTGGTGGTGGATGGCGGCAGTTTTGACTGGGAGGCCTCGGGCCGGTTCCCGGAACTGTCTGAACCCTATGCCGGCTTTCACAACATGGTGTTTTCTGAGGAAGCCACGGTAGGCGCCTTTTTGCTGCGCGCCCGCCGTGAGGGCCTGCGCGACTTTGGCGCCTGCTTGAGTCCGCACTCGGCCTGGCTCATCTTGCAGGGCATAGAGACGCTGTCGCTGCGCATGGAGCGGCATATGCGCAACACGGAAAAAGTGGTGGAGTTTTTGGCCCAGCACCCACTGGTATCGCGCGTGGGCCACCCCATGCTGGAGAGCCATCCGGACCACCTGCTGGCGCAACAGCTGCTGCCGCGCGGCGCCGGCTCGGTCTTCAGCTTTGACATACGCGGTTCGCGCCAGCAGGGCCAGGCCTTTGTGGAGGCACTCAAGGTCTTCAGCCACCTGGCCAATGTAGGCGACTGCCGCAGCCTGGTAATCCACCCCGCCAGCACCACCCACTTCCGCATGGACGATGCGGCCCTGGCGCAGAGTGGCATAGGCCAGGGAACGATCCGCCTGTCGATCGGGCTGGAAGAGGCCGACGACCTCTTGGACGACCTCAAGCGGGCCTTGCGCGTGGCCGAGAAAGCGGGAGCCTGAGATGATTCTGCAAGTCAACCACGCACGCATTTATTGCTACACCGGTGGCAAGCCTTTTGATGCCGCCAAACCCACGCTGGTGCTGATCCACGGCGTGCTGCACGACCACAGCGTCTGGATTCTGCAAAGCCGCTACCTGGCCCACCACGGCTGGAACGTGCTGGCCGTCGATCTGCCGGGCCACTGCCGCAGCGGCGGCACACCGGCCCGCACCGTGGAAGAGGCAGCCGACTGGGTGCTGGCCCTGCTGGACGCGGCCGGTGTGGCCCAGGCGGTCCTGATAGGCCACAGTTTTGGCTCCTTGGTGGCGCTGGAAGCGGCGGCGCGCGCACCGGCGCGCATCCGCCAGCTGGTGCTGGTGGGCACCGCATTCCCCATGCCGGTGGCGCCGGCCCTGCTGGCAGCTTCGGTGAACGAGGCCCTGAAGGCGCTGGAGATGGTGAATGTGTTTTCACGCAGCACTTTAGCGCCGCCGCCCTCGGCCCTGGGGCCGGGCACCTGGGTTTATGGTGCAGCCCTGGCGCTGGGCAAAAAGGTGCTGGCCAGTAACCGGGAGGTGAATCTGTTTCACACCGGTTTTGTGGCCTGTGACAGTTACCGCAATGGTGAAGCCGCCATGGAGCAGGTCACGTGCCCGGTGCTTTTTGTGCTGGGTGAAGTCGACCAGATGACGCCGCCCAAAGCCGCCCGAGGCCTGGTTGCCAAAGCCCGCCAGGCCACGGTTGTGATGCTGCCGGGTGGGCACCACCAGATGACCGAAATGCCGGAGCCTATGTTGCGGGCGTTGGTGGATTTTCTAAAAGTGGCATAGGAGGCCTTTTCGATCGCAGCAGGGAGGGGCGCTCTCTCGCTGCGCGGGAAGGGGATATGCCGGGCTCCTCATGGCGGCTACCGCAAATCGTCGCCCGGCATATCCCCTTCCCGCGCGATACCAGCGCGCCGGATGGCTCAGATCACCTGGCGCAAGCTGCTGGCAGACCACTGCCCACCTTGCCAGAGCTTCTCGCTGCTGGCATTGCGCGGCAACAGCAGCCGGTCCATCAGCGGCGCCAGCGTCACCTGCTCGGGCGCAGCCAGCAACACATACCGGGCCTCGGCGCCGTAGACATCGGCCTCGTTGAGCTGGCCTATCCAGTCCAGGGCGATCAGCGCCTCCACCACCGGCTCCACACGCTGGGCGTCTACCGCCAAGGTGATGCAGAGCTGGGCCATGGTCTGGCCTTTGGCTGGCAGGCTTGCTGCCAGATCCAGCTCACGCAACACCTCCAGCGCCAGCTGGAACTGCCAGCCCATGCCGCTGCGCCGGCGCGGAATGCCGGCAATCAGGCTGGGCACATAGGCCGTCAGCGCCGCACCCAGCAGCACGATGACCCAGGCCATGTAAATCCAGACCAGCAAAATGGGCAACGTGGCAAAGGCACCGTACACCGCCGAATAGGTGGGCACCTTGCTCAGGTACAGGGCCAGCAGCTTCTTGGCCAGCTCCATCAGGGTGGAAACAAACAGCCCGCCCATCCAGGCATGGCCCCAGCGCACAAAGGTGTTGGGCACGTAATGGAACATGGCCGCCATACCGCCTGCCACCAGCAGAAACTGCAGCACATCCAGCAACAGCCCGACACCGCCCGGCATGGCGCCCACCAGGCCCTTGGAGGCCGACAGCGCGTACGAGGTCATGCTGAGCGACGCGCCCAGCACCACCGGCCCCAGGGTGATGGCAGCCCAGTAGATCAACACACGCTGGCCAAAGGGGCGGCGTGCGCGCACGCGCCAGATGCTGTTGAGCGTGCGGTCTATGGTAAAGATCAGGGCCAGCGCACTGCCCAGCAGCGCGGCCAGACCCACCACGCCAAGCTTGCTGGCCTTGCCGGCAAACTGGCTCAGATAGCCCAGCACCTGGCGGGCGATGTTATCGGGCACCAAGCTCTCTACCAGCCACTTCTGCAGCACGTCCTGGAACTTGGCAAACATGGGAAAGGCGGTGAACACCGCCAGTGCCACGGTAAAAAAGGGCACCAGGGCAATGGTGGTGGTAAAGGTCAGGCTGCTGGCGGTCAGGCCCAGGCGGTCCTCGCGAAAGCGCTCGCGCAGGGTGTGGGCGGCGTCCAGCCAGCGCACACTGGCTACATCATGGAGCCAGACTTTGAAACGATCGATCAGTTGCATCCCGCTATGATGCCACTGCCATGTTCATTGCCTCCCCTGCCCCCTCCACCCCCCCCAGCCCAATTGTCCAACTCAGCCGCTGGCTCGCCGTGGCCAGTCTGGTTGCGCTGATCGTGCTGTGCCTGGCCTGGGAACTCTGGCTGGCTCCGTTGCGCCCGGGCGGCTCCTGGCTGGCCCTGAAAGTGCTGCCGCTGTGCCTGCCCATCGCCGGATTGCTGAAAAACCGCATGTACACCTACCGCTGGGTCAGCCTGGTGGTGTGGCTGTACTTCATCGAGGGCGTGGTACGTGCCTGGGGCGACCGGGCGCCGGGCAACTACCTGGCCCTGACCGAAGTGCTGCTGTGCCTGAGCCTGTTCGCCGCCTGCCTGCTGCATGTGCGCATGCGCCAGCGGCTGGCCGCGCAGAACCCCGCCAACACCCCTGCAACAGCGAGCGCGCAAGCGTCTGACGCAAGCCCGCAAAGCACCGCCAGCGCCCCCTGAGCCCGCGATTCGGACCGCCATGAACGCCCTCGAAAAAGAAACATTCTTAGATGCCCTGCGTGCCATAGTCGGCGCGCCCCATGTGCTGTGCGAGGGCGACCTGAGCGCCTGGGAGCTGGACTGGCGCAAGCGCGAGCAGGGCAAAGCCCTGGCAGTGGTGCGCCCGGCCAGCACCGAGGCAGTGGCGCGCGTGGTGCAGGCCTGTGCGGCTGCCGGCGTCAGCATGGTGCCCCAGGGCGGCAACACCGGCATGGTGGTGGGCTCCACGCCGGACGCCAGTGGCACCCAGGTGGTGCTGAGCCTGACGCGCATGAACCGCATACGCCAGCTCGACGCCGCCAACCTGACCGTCACCGTAGAGGCCGGCTGCATCTTGCAAACCCTGCAGGAGGCCTGTGAAAAGGACGGCTTCTTGTTCCCCTTGAGCCTGGCCGCCGAGGGCAGTTGCACCCTGGGCGGCAACCTGGCCACCAACGCCGGCGGCACCCAGGTCGTGCGCTACGGCAACACGCGTGAGCTGTGCCTGGGCCTCGAAGTGGTCACCGCATCCGGCGAAATCTGGAACGGCCTGTCGGGTCTGCGCAAGGACAACACCGGCTACGACCTGCGCCATTTGTTCATTGGCTCGGAGGGCACACTGGGTGTGATCACCGCGGCCAGCATGAAGCTGTCTCCGCAACCAAAGGCCACGCTCACCGCCTTTGCTGCCCTGCCCTCGCTGGAGGCAGCGGTGGAACTGCTGGGCCTGGCGCACCAGCGCCTGAACGCGGGCCTGACCGGTTTTGAGGTCATGGGCGCCTTTGCCCTGTCCCTGGTGCGCAAACACTTCCCGCAACAGAAAGTGCCCTTTGGCGACGACGACGCCTACTGCGTGGTGCTGGAAGTCTCGGACCACGACTCCGAGGCCCATGCGCGCAGCCTGCTCGAAGCGCTGCTGGAAGACGCGCTGCAGGACGGCTGCGTGCTGGACGCGGTGGTGGCCGAAAGCCTGGCCCAGGCCCAGGCCCTGTGGCATATCCGCGAAAGCATTCCGCTGGCGCAGGCCCAGGAAGGCCTGAACATCAAGCACGACATCTCGATTGCCGTGTCGCGCATTCCCGACTTTGTGCGCGAGACCGATGCGGCCATTGCACAGGCATTTCCCGGCGCGCGCATGGTCAACTACGGCCACCTGGGCGACGGCAATCTGCACTACAACGTGCAGGCCCCTGAGGGCTCGGATGCCGAGACCTTTTTGCGCGAACAGGAAAAACCCATTAACGCCATCGTCTACACCCGGGTGGAGCGCTACGCCGGTTCCATCTCGGCCGAACACGGCATTGGCCGCCTGAAGCGCGAAAAGCTGGCACAGCACAAATCGCCGGTGGCCCTGGGGCTGATGCGCGCCATAAAAAAAGCGCTGGACCCTCTTAACCTCATGAACCCCAACGCTATTTTTCTGCCATGACTGCAACCACCGCAGCGCGCCCCGTGCGCTCCCAGTACGAAGATTTCATGCGCCACGTGTACACCACCGGCGTCAACAAGGCCGACCGCACCGGCACCGGCACGCGCAGCGCCTTTGGCTACCAGATGCGCTTTGACCTGAACGAAGGTTTTCCTTTGGTCACCACCAAGAAGGTGCACCTGCGCTCCATCATCCAGGAGCTGCTGTGGTTCCTCACCGGATCGAGCAGCAACCACTGGCTCAAAGAACGCAATGTGAGCATCTGGGACGAATGGGCCAGGCCCGACGGCGAGCTGGGCCCGGTCTATGGTGTGCAGTGGCGCAGCTGGCCTACGCCCGACGGTGGCCATATCGACCAGATCAGCGAACTGGTGAACACGCTCAAGACCAACCCTGACTCGCGCCGCATGATTATCAGCGCCTGGAACGTGGCCGACCTCTCCAAGATGGCGTTAATGCCCTGCCACGCCTTCTTTCAGTTTTATGTGGCGCCCAGCGAAACGCCGGGTGGCCGTGGCCGCCTGAGCTGCCAGCTCTACCAGCGCAGCGCCGATATTTTTCTGGGTGTGCCCTTCAACATCGCCAGCTACGCGCTGCTCACCCACATGCTGGCGCAGCAATGCGACCTGGACGTGGGTGACTTCATCTGGACCGGTGGCGACTGCCACATCTACAGCAACCACCACGCCCAGGTGGAAGAGCAACTCAGCCGTGCGCCCTACCCTTACCCGACCTTGAACATCAAGCGCAAACCGGCATCCATCTTCGACTACCAGTACGAAGATTTTGAGGTGCTGGACTACCAGTGCCACCCGGCCATCAAGGCGCCGGTGGCGGTCTAGGAGGCGCCGTGCAACTGCATCTGATTTTTGCGCGCAGCAAGAACGGCGTGATTGGCGTGGACGGTGGCCTGCCCTGGCATTTGCCGGAAGACCTGGCGCATTTCAAACGCTGCACCCTGGGCTGCCCGGTGATCATGGGGCACAAGACCTGGGACTCGCTGCCAGCCAAATTCCGCCCCCTTCCCGGGCGCACCAATGTGGTGGTGACGCGCCAGACCGACTGGCACAGCGAGGGCGCGCTGCGTGCCGACTCCATCGAACAGGCCATCGCGCAATGCGGCGATGGGCCGGCTGCGTGGGTGATAGGCGGCGCGCAACTCTACGCCCTGGCCCTGCCGCTGGCCGACACGGCCGTGGTCACCGAAATTGACACCGATGTTGCAGGCGATGCCTTTGCCCCCAACTTCGGCACGGACTGGCAAGAGACGGCGCGCGAAGAGCACACCGCAGCCAGTGGCCTGCACTACCGATTTATCACGATGACAAGCAACAGGAGTTTGAAGAATGTCTGAGCATGGATTTCACGTACACGGCCCCCATGACCACGAGCTGGAGCACGCCGTGCAAGGCGGTCACGGCGAGCATGGCGAGCATGGCAATAGCGGCGGCATGATCAACCAGATAGCGATGTTCACCGCCATCATCGCCACTGTGGGCGCGATCTTTTCCTACATGGGTGGTGCCACCCAGGCCAATGCCGGTTTGTACAAGAACAATGCGGCGCTGAAAAAAGCCGAGGCCTCCAACCAGTGGAATTATTTTCAGGCCAAGAGCACCAAGCAGGCCCTGGCCGAACTGGCGCGTGACCTGAGCATCGAAGCCAAGCAGCCCAACTACCAGGCCAAGATGGACCGCTACGAAAAGGAAAAGGGCGAGATCAAGCTGGCGGCCGAAAAGTTGGAGGCCGAAGCCACCGAGTGGGACCACCAAAGCGATGAGCAAATGCACCAGCACCACCGCTGGGCCCAGGCCACCACGGTGCTGCAAGTGGCCATTGCCATGGCTGCGATTGCTTTGCTGACGAAAAAGAAATGGCTGGAATACGCCATGTTTGGTGCCGGTGGCGTGGGCGTGGTGGTCGGTGCACTGGCGGCCATGCACATATAAGCCGCTAGCCCCCCGCTGTCGCCTGTGGCAATTCAGTTCAAGCGCTGGATACGCCCCATCTGCGGCGCAGGCAAGATGCCCTTGAGGCGCAAATACAGCTTGGCCACCACCAGATCGGTTTCACCTTCCTGCACATTGCGCCCCTGTTTGAACACGCTCAAGGCATCGCCACCCGAGGCCATGAAGCTGTTCACCGTCACGCGGTAACTCTGCTCCATTGCCATTGGTACACCCTGCAAACGCATGGAGCCCGGCACCACGCGGTGGCCGGTGCCGGGTGCGGCGCCTTCGGGCACGCTGGCGTCCCAGCTGTAGCTAAAGCCATTCGAGACCGGCAGGATGCGCCCACCCGCGGGCTGCGGCTTTTCCCACTGCTGCTCCAGCAGGCGCAGCAGCTGGGCACCGGTCAGGTCCATGGTGACCAGGCTGTTGTTGAAGGGCAGCACATTGAACAGCTGGCCAAAGGTGACGCTCAGGCTGCTGCTCAAATCGGCGCGCAAACCACCCGGATTAGTAAAGGCAATTTGCGCCGCCTTGTCGCCGTAGCTGGGGTCGGAGGTGCCGGCCAGGTAGGCATCGGCCACCATGGCACCCAGGCTGCTTTCACCGGCGGCATTGCTATGCCGGTCCAGGGGTGCGGCCAGACGGCCCACCTCCATGTCAGACAGGGGTGCGGTGAGGTCGCCGTAGCGCCGCACAATCGCCTCCACCGCCGGGTCCGGCTGCAACGCCGTGGCGCCCTGCGGCAGCGGCAAGGGGGTGCCGTTGGCATCCTTCACCGTGGCTCCGTTGAGCACCACGAAATTGTTGGCGTCCTTGGCCACGACACGGTGGGCCTGGGGGTCTATCTGCAAATCGATCTGCGTCAGCAGGCGGCCGTAAAACCCGGTTTGCGTCAGCAGCTTGCCGTCCGGGCGCAGGCACACATATTCCTGGTGCGTGTGGCCGCTGACCACCACGTCCACGCTGCTGGCAAACTGGTCGGCCAGGGCCACTATCGCGCCGCTGAAATCCGGGCACGTCTTGTCCTGCACCATGCGCGCGCTGGTCTGCCCGCCCTGGTGGATCAGCACCACCACGGCTGACGCGCCCTGGGCCCGGAGCTGGGGCGCCAGCCGGTTGACGGTGGCCACCTCACTTAAAAACTTCAGCCCTTCCACACCGGCCGGTGTCACCACCGAGGGCGTGGCACGCAGGGTCAGGCCGATAAAGCCAATCTTCACACCGCCCACCTCCCGCAAGGCGGTGGCGGGAAACAGCGTGTTGCCACTGGCCGTGTCCAGCACATTGGCCGCCAGGTACTGGAAGCGGGCACCGGAAAACGTACCAGCCTGCATGCAGGTGTCCACCCCCACCACGCCGCCGCTGCCGTCCGCCGGGCGTGGATAGCAGCCACCGTTTTGCAGACGCAAGAGCTCGGTGCGGCCCTTGTCGAACTCGTGGTTGCCGACGCTGGAGACATCCAGGCCGATCTGGTTCAGCACCTCTATCGTCGGCTCGTCATGGAACAGGCCCGAGGCCAGTGGCGTGGCGCCCACCAGGTCACCCGCGCCCACCACCAGGGTGTGCCCCGGGTTACGGCTTTTGAGCTGCTGCACCAGGGTGGACAAATAGGCCGCACCGCCTGCTGCCACGCGCGTACCACTGGCGTTGGCCGCATCGGGGATGAGCACACTGCCCGCAGGCGGCTGGATGTTGCCGTGGAAGTCGTTGATGGCGATGAGCGAGATGTGTACCGGCTCGGCGGCCTGTGCAGCGCAGAACAGCGATGCCAGCAACAGGGTGCAGTACCAGCGCAAGGGCAACATCCGTGGCGAAAGCACACCGGCGCGGGTGGCTTGGCCTGAAAAGGGTGGGGGGCTGGACATGGTCACATACTCCTGCAGTTGGGCACAATGCATGGACTATAGTGCCGCAGCGTTGCAGCTCCCCTCACCCGAAATCCGAAAACCCCACCATGAAATACGCCACCTGGAACGTGAACTCTTTGAGCGTGCGCCTGCCGCAGGTGCTGGACTGGCTGGCCGTCAATCCGGTGGACGTGCTGGTGCTGCAGGAGCTGAAGATGACGGACGACAAATTCCCGTTCGAGGCCTTTGCCCAGGCCGGCTACCTGGCGCAGTGCTTTGGCCAGAAAACCTACAACGGTGTGGCACTTCTGAGCCGCACGCCTGCCACCGATGTGGTGAAAAACATCCCCGGCTTTGACGACGATATGGCCCGCGTCATCAGCGGAACCGTTGGCGTTGGTGAAGAAAGCGTGCGTGTAGTGGGCGCCTATTTCCCCAACGGCCAGGAGCCCGGCAGCGACAAGTTCGAATACAAGATGGAATGGCTCAAGGGCCTGCGCGCCTGGCTCAAAGAAGAGCTGGTGACGCACCCGCGCCTGCTGCTGATGGGCGACTACAACATCACCTTTGACGATCTGGATGTCTGGGACCCGGAAGGCCTGCGCGACCAGATTCACTGCACCGACGAAGAACGCTACCACCTCAACGCGCTTGTTGCCCTGGGCCTGACCGACAGCGTGCGCCTGTTTGCGCAGCCCCCAAAAAACTTCAGCTGGTGGGACTACCGGGATGCGGGCTTCAGGCGCAACCGGGGCCTGCGCATAGACCACATTCTGGTGAGCCGGGCATTAAAAGACCGGGTCACGGCCTGCGTGATTGACAAGACCCCACGCAAGAATGAACGCCCCAGCGACCATGCGCCGGTGGTCCTCACGCTGTCCTAGCGGCCGCACCGGCTGGTGTGCGCTGGCTTGTCCGGAACAGGCTGCTGCCGTGTTCTATCCGCACACAATCATGACCCTTTAAGCACCGCTTCGTGATTCTTCTGTGACATCTGCTTCCTAGCATGGGAAGCAGAACCACCGCAGAAAGGATCCCATGAAAAACCTGTCCCTGCCGGCTGCCATTTCAGGCAACCTGGCCCCCACGCACGGCGCGTCTGCCCCCTATGTTTTCCGTGCCGAGTCCATGGCATTGCTCAAGCCGGCAGACCGCCTGAAATTTGAAACCTGGGGCCAGGGCCCGCGCCTGGCACCGCGCCACGCGCTGCTGCACCAGGCCTTTGAAGAACAGGTGCGCCAGTAACCCGATGCCGTGGCCATCACGCACCTAGGGCGCAGCATCCGCTACCTGGAACTGGAGCGCCAGGCCAACCGTCTGGCAATGGAACTCAGCAGCATGGGCGTGCGCCGGGGTGACCAGGTTGCCCTGTTTGTGCAGCGTTCGATTGAGATGGTGGTGGGCATCCTGGCCTGCCTGAAACTGGGTGCGGCCTATGTGCCACAGTGCGTGGGCATCGCGCCCAAGGCGCAACAGGCCCATGTGCTGCACGCCACCCAGGCGCGCGTGGTGCTGACCCTGTCACGGCTGCTGGACGAGGTCGCGTTGGCAGCACCCGGCCAGTCGCCTTTGCCGCATATTGCAGTGGACCATTTCATGGCCCAGCCTTTCAGCGCTGGCAGTGCTTACGAACGTTTTGTCGCCGCCGCGCCGGTGCAGACCGACGACCTCTGCTTTGTGCTGTTCACCTCCGGCACCACCGGCACGCCCAACGGTGTACAGGTAAGCCACCGCAACGTGGCCAATATCGTGCTGACCAGCCCCGGCAATTTGGGGCTGCGCCCGGGCATGAAAGTGGCGCAGCTGCTCAACATTGGTTTTGACATGGCCGCCTGGGAAGTATTGGGTGCGCTCACGCACGGTGCGACCCTGGTGATACGGGGCAGCAATTTTCAGGAAGTGGCCGAGCAGGTGGACGCCATCATTGCCACCCCCTCGATTCTGGCGGGCATAGACGCCAGCCGCTGCCGCCAGGTGCAGGTGGTGGCCCTGGCCGGTGAACCCTGCCCCAAGCCCCTGGCCGACAAGTGGGCGGCCCAATGCCGCTTCTACAACGCCTGCGGCCCCACCGAAGTCACCATCGTCAACACCATGCAGCACTACACGCCGCAGGCCAAGGCGCTGACCATAGGCCGGCACACGCCCAACAACACGGTGTACGTGCTGAACCAGGATCTGCAGCCCTGCGCCATCGGTGAAGTCGGCGAGATGTGGGGCGGCGGCGACTGCGTCACCCGCGGCTATATGGCCAACCCCGAACTGACGGCACAGCGCTACCGCGCCGACCCCTTTCTGGGCGAAGGTCGCCTGATGTTCCGCACCCGCGACCTGGGCCGCTGGACCGCCGATGGACAGCTCGAACACCTGGGCCGCCTGGACGACCAGGTCAAGGTGCGCGGCTTTCGCGTCGAGCTCGATGCGGTCTCGCATGTGATGGAAGCCGTGCCCGGTTGCGAAAAAGCGGTGACGCTCAAGCTCAATGACCAGGAGCTGGTGAGCTTTGTCAGCCCGATGGAGGTGGATGTGCGCGTGGCCCGTGCTGCGGTGGCCACCGCCCTGCCCTATTACTGCGTACCAGCCCTGCTGATTGCCATGCCCAGCCTGCCCATCACCGGGCGCGGCAAGGTCGACAAACAGGCTTTGCTGGCACTGGCCCAGTCCGCCGTGGCAGCAGGCCTGACACCGGCACAAACGCCCGCGCCCCTGCAGGAGCTGGCAGCATGAACGGCCCCAACCACACCTCCCTCTCGATGCCGCACTACACAGCGGCAGAGCCGCACGCAACGCAGCTGCCCGGTATGTTGAACGTCCTGGAGCATGAACTGCCCGAGGTAAAAAACCGCTGGCGCAAGCTCTGGTACCACCCGGCGCTGATGCACTACAACCGCCTGGTGTTGGTGGTCGCCTGCGCCAACCTGTGGCTGCTGGCCCAGGCGCTGGGGCCCTGGCAGTGGTGGCAGGCCAGCGGCGCCCGGCTGCCCAGCCTGGCGCTGGCCGTGGCCGTGAACCTGACCGTGGCGGTGCTGGTGCGCCAGCAGTATGTGATCAACGGACTGCTCTGGCTGGCCACCCACGCCCCCACCCATTGGCCGCTGGTCTTGCGTTGGAACCTGGGCAAGGTCTACCACTTTGGCGGCCTGCACAGCGGCTGCGCCTGTGCTGCCACGCTGTGGTTCACGCTTTTTACCGGCAGCGTCATCTGGCACTTGGCCATGGACATTCCAGGGGCCTCTGCCGGCGTGCTGGACATCAGCCTGGCGCTGCTGCTGCTGCTGCTGTGCCTGCTGGTGGTCAGCGCCCAGCCGGCGGTGCGCCGCGTGTACCACAACGGCTTTGAGCTGACACACCGCTTTGGTGGCTGGACCGCGCTGCTGCTGTTCTGGTTGCAAACCGTGCTGCTGGCCAACGACCAGCGCGCCGATACGCCCTTGCTCACGGCACTGCTGGGCAACACCGGCTTTTGGCTCCTGCTGCTGGTGAGCGCCAGCGTGCTGCTGCCCTGGCTGCGTTTGAAGCGTGTGCCCATCGAGGTGCTGGCCCCGTCCAGCCATGCCGCCGTGATTACGCTGGGCCATGCCAAGGCCTTTCCCGGCTCCAGCACCGCGCTCAGCCTGAGCCCCCTGGCCGAGTGGCACTCGTTTGCCAACATCCCGCAGCCGGGTAGCAATACCTACCGCATCATCGTGTCCAAGGCCGGCGACTGGACCGGGCGCTTCATCCAGGAGCGGCCCAAGCACATCTGGGTCAAGGGCATCATCACCGTCGGCGTGGCCAATATCGAAACGCTGTTCACCAAGGTGCTTTACGTGGCCACCGGCAGCGGCATAGGGCCGGTGTTGCCGCACCTGATTGGCAAGCGCGTGCCCACCCAGTTGATCTGGGCCACGCGCGACCCGCGCAAGACCTATGGCGACGCGCTGGTCGACGAGACTCTGCAGGCCCAGCCCGACGCCCTGATCTGGGACACCGATGCCAGCGGCAAACCCGACTTGAACGCGCTGGCCTATGCCGCCGTGCGCCGCTACGGGGTGGAGGCGGTGATCGTGATCTCCAACCAGAAGCTGACCGAGCAGGTGATGTGGGCCATGGAGAGCCGCGGCATACCGGGGTTTGGTGCGATTTGGGACTCTTGAGTGACGGCAAGGGGAACTGCGCCATGTTTATGCGATTATCCTAAATCCGGCAGTTCAACCCGCCATCGGGAGTCGGTCGGGTGGTGGGAGCCAAGGCGGCAGTGGGCGGGTGATTTTCGCAACAACGTAGTTCAGGAACGTCGTCCATCGGTCAGACTGAGGCAACTGCTCCGCAACAGCCCTTACATGGCTGAGCGCGGCACGGATATTGGATATGAGCTCGAGCAGCTTGTCCTTTGCGGCGTGCATGGGCGTGAGATATAGCGTGGTCTGTCCGCTATGTTTGACCGCTCGACCCACACCCGCGAGTAGGAGTGCACGACTGGTGATGGCCTCCATTCTTGCTCCTGGTTTTGCGGCCCTGCAGTACCAGGACCACCAGTTGTACACGAGCGCTACGGCCCGTGCGCTGGTTTGACAGCGCTCGATATCCTGCGTGGTGAAACCACCCCAACCCCACTGGTTCTTTAACTCGTCAAACCCGTTCTCACAGTCAGCCCGGTCCCGGTAGAGTTGAGCAAATATCTCCAAGGGGTACGCGCTGTTTGTTACCAGTACTGCGTACTCCCAGGCCTGAACGTCATCGTCGGGCATCAGTATTTCAAACTGCTCGCCCACTTCGCTCTTGGTTTTGCGACTCAGCGCCCAATCCGTCTTCACCGCACGTCGCAGTATCACCACCCGACGCGTCTTGTCCCAGCCCGAGAGCCTCAGCGTATCTTCCACTGCGCTCCACCCCTGATCGCTTGGCCCAGGCGTGCTCCAGTCATCACGCGCAAATTGGCGTGTCAGCAATTTCTTGACTCCCTGCGTCTGGCGTAACTTGAACAAGTAGGGTTGACCACGCTCCTCCAACTCGGCAATGAACGGCTCGTTGCCAAAGCCACAATCCCCGCGCACCAAGGCCGGGCGCTGCTCGTCAGGTAGTTTGTCCAGAATGGCAATCAGACCGGGGCGTGCTTTAGCCGCGCTGTGCTCTTTGCCAGGTGAGACGACGACATCCAGCACCAAGCGCAGATTGGCTACCCAGTAGGTGTGCAGCGCATGGCTGGGACGACCAGGCTTGTGCGGGTTGTAGCTCACCTCAGCTCCGCTTTGTTTGCCAAACAGCGGCTTGATGGTGGTGTCGATGTCCAGAATCCACGGGGTGCTCAGGGCGGCTTGCACACTGCTCAGGAGTTGGGGGCCAAGCCAGGCTTGGCTTTGCTGTGCGCTCATGCGCGATAACGAGCGACGCAGCGCGTCTTCGCTGATGATCTTGTTCATTCCCAAAATCTGTGGGCTGACCGCATCACCACGCAGACCGGTAATGTGGGTGTAGCGGTTGTGGCCCGCAAGTATCGCCAGCAACCAGGTTCCCAACACATCCTTTTTGCTCGGTGCGTTGGGGCTGCTGTAGACCAGGGGGCAACTATCGACCCACGCGTCGTACACCCCAGTGGAGGCCAAAAATTCGGCAAAGAATGCCAGTTGGGCGTG
>JAYVNF010000038.1:0-2382 GCA_043758575.1 Rhodoferax sp. | reverse complement strand
GGAACAGCGCATGCATGAAATGGCGCACATCGGACTGGATCTGGCCGCGCGAAGCGTGCTCACCGTCGTCGTCATCACCATCGTCATGGTGCGCATGGTGGGTGCCCGAGGTGGCGGCCGCCGGAGTGGCGGCGCCGCTGCCAGTCGTGGTGGTGGTCGTCGTGGTTGTCGTTGTAGTTGTGGTGGTGGTCGTGGTGCCTGGGCTGCTAGCGGCCGCTGTGGGCTGGCTGCCGGTCAGACCCAGGCTTTGCAGGGCCTGCATCAGGGCACTCTGCACCGGGCCCTGGCCGTGGCCGTGACCGTGGCGATGGCCTTCGGATTTGCCGCTGCCTTCGTCGCCATCGCCATCCCCGCGCACGGCGCGGGTTCGGCTGCTGGGCGCGCTCTGCGTGCTGGACAGGGCCATGCTGGGCAAGGCCGAAGACAAAGTGTCAATGCTGCTCATGGGATTCCTCGCTTGGGTGTGTGACTGTTATTGATTTCGACCAAGCCGCCAAAAAATCAAATAAATCACCGCCCAAACGGCCAGCGTTACCAAACGTTACATTCGCCGGGGCGCAGTGCCGGCCTGTGCGCAGCGGCCTCAGGCGCCCGGTTTGCCGTTTGGCGGACTGGGGCAGAGTTGCAAAAAGGCCTGCTCCAGGCTCAGGCCACCGGACTGCTGCATCAGCGCGGCAGGCGTGCCGTCAAACACGATCAGGCCCTGGTTGAGCACCAGCACGCGGTCGGCGTTTGCCACCTCGTCCACCAGGTGGGTGGCCCAGAGCACGGCCACCTCGCCCTGGCGCACCAGGGCCTCGACTGAGCGCATCAGGTCCTGGCGCGAGGCCGGGTCCAAGCCCACGGTGGCCTCGTCCATCAGCAAAAACTGTGGCCGGTGCAGCAGGGCACGGATCAGCTCCACCTTGCGCCGGTTGCCGCCCGAGAGCGCGCGCACGGGCGTGGCGCTCTGGTCCTGCAGGCCATGCTGCAGCAAACCTTCTGCTATGCGCAGAAGCGCGGTCTTGCGCGAAATGCCATGCAGGTCGGTATGGAACAGCAGGTTGGCGCGTATGGACAAATCCAGGTCCAGCGAGGACTGCTGAAACACCACACCCAGACCAGCCAGGGCCTGGGGCGCCTGCTTGCGAATATCAAAGCCCAGCAGCGAAAGCTCGCCCTTGTCGGGCACAAACAGGCCGCTGAGCAGCTGCACCAGGGTCGACTTGCCAGCCCCGTTGGGCCCCAGCAAGGCCACGAACTGCCCTGGGAACAAGGTCATGCTGACCGACTGCAGCGCGCGCTTGGGGCCGTAGGACTTTTGCAAATCCGTGGCAATCAGCACGGCAGGCGCGGCAGCTTGGGAATGAGAGGAAACAGGGGCGGTCATAGGCGGTGCAGTCTAACCCTGTGCAGCACAAAGCGTGCCGCACAAAGTGTCACACAGCGGAACACAAGCTGTGGCACAGTAATTGCGGATTCCTGGTGTATTTCCAAAAAAACTGTCCCTTGTGACACAGAAGAAAAGAGACCACCCATGACCTTGCACCCTGCCCGCTTTGTGCTTGCCAGCGCCTGCCTGCTGCTGGCCGGCCACGCCGCCCACGCCGATATTTTTGTCAGCAGCGAAAAAGACAATGCGATTTTGCAAATGGATGCCGAGGGCAAAGTGATCCGCTCCATCCCGGTCTGCCAGCGCCCGCGCCACATGGCCTGGGCACATGAGAAGCAGCAGATCATGATGGCCTGCGGCGACAGCGACCAGATCGACGTGCTGGACCTCAAGAGCGGCAAGCTGATCGACGCCATTCCCACCGGCGAGAGCCCTGAGATTTTTGCCCTCTCGCCCGACGCCAAAACCGCCTATGTGTCGATTGAGGACGGCAGCCAACTGGCGGCCTACGACGTGGCCAGCAAGAAGCCACTGTTCTCGGTCAAGACCGGGGCCGAACCTGAGGGCGTGCTGGCCACTGCCGACGGCAAGTCGGTGTTCGTTACCTCCGAGGTGGCCAACGCGGTCTACAAGGTGGACGTGGCCACGCGCAAGAGTGTGGGCCAGGTCAAGACCGGCATGCGCCCGCGCCGCTTTGCCATCACCCCGGACGCCGCCGAGCTGTGGGTCACCAACGAGCTGGGTTCCAGTGTGAGCATCATCGACACCGCCAGCATGAAGGTGAAGCAGACCCTGGCCTTCAAGGTCACCGGCATGCGCGCCTCCGACATCACGCCGGTGGGCATGCTGATGAGCGCCGACGGCAAGACCGCCTGGGTCGCCCTGGGCCGCGCCAACCATGTGGCCGAGGTCGATGTGGCCACGCGCGAGGTGCGCGGCCTGGCGCTGGTGGGCAAGCGCGCCTGGGGCCTGGCGCTCAGCACCGACGGCAGCCGCCTCTATGTGGCCAA
>JAYVNF010000037.1:0-2383 GCA_043758575.1 Rhodoferax sp. | reverse complement strand
CCAGAGCAGGTGCGTTTTGCAGGTAGGCCGGTGAAGCCACCAGCATGGGCTGCAGCCGTGCAATGGTCTTGGCGACCAAGCCCGAGTCCGGCAGCTTGCCGAAGCGCAGCGCCGCGTCAAAATTTTCAGCCACCAGATCCACCACGCGGGATGTCAGGTCCAGCTCCACACTGACTTGAGGGTAGCGCTGCGTGTACTGCGTCAGCACCTCGGGCAAATAGTGGTTGGCAAAGTCAGCGGAGCAGGACAGCCGCAGCGTGCCTTTCGCCTGCGTGTAGTTGTCCAGCAAGTCCTCATGGGCCACCCGCGCCTCTTCCACCAAATGGGCGCATTTGGCGTAGTACGCAGCACCGGCCTCCGTGACATCGACCCTGCGCGTGGTGCGGTTCAACAGGCGCAGCCCGATTTGTTGCTCCAGACCACGGATGCGTCTGGAAAGCGTGGACGGCGGAATCTCCAGATGCAAAGCGGCCGTGGTGAAACTCTTGGTATTCACCACCTCCACAAACAGCGCGATGTCTCTGAGCAATTGCATGGGCGTGTTTTCTTTTATGCCATGGTTGGAACAGTGTTATCCATTTTCACTATTTATCTTGTATTTTGAATTAAATACATTGGAGCCCTTATTCAACCAACCAAGGAAACTTCATGCGCGAACGATTCACACTCGACAACACCACCATCATGCTGGTGGACCACCAGCTTGGCACGGTGAACTGGGTAAAGAGCCAGCCCAAGGACCAGGTCATTGGCGCCACCCGTGCGCTGGCCCGTATGGCGGTGGACTACCAGATGCCGCTGGTGCTGACCACCACCATGGAGGACATGGTTGGCACCACCATTGAAGACCTTCAAAGCCTGGCGCCGGACGCCTACGCAAAACGTTTCAAACGTGGCGGACAACTCAGCTGCTGGGACGATGCGGCCCTCACCGCTGGCGTAAAAGCACTGGGGCGCAAAAACATCATTCTGGCCGGGCTCACCACCGACATCTGTGCCTTCTGGGCGGCCCATGACGCGCTTGGCCTGGGGTACAACGTGATGTTGGTCGCCGATGCCTGCGGCGCGATGACCGAAATGGCCGACCAGATGACCTTTGACCGCCTGCGCGATATGGGTGTCACCGTTTGCGGCATCAACCAGGCACAGACCGAGTTGGTCAATAATTTTGGCACGCCCCAGGGGCAAAAGGCCATGAAGATCAACATGGAAGAAATCATTTCACGCCTCGCGAAATAGCCCATCCGCACAACCGTCCTATTGCCGAAAGCCCACCATGAGCGAACTGCGCGAAGTCAAACTGCTGGAAACTGGCCACAGCCACGGGCCGATTACCCGGCTTGTGAGCCCGTCTGATTTAGGCGAACTACTCAAGCCCTTCATCTTTCTGGACTACTTCAACGCACAGATCGAACCTGGATTTGGCTTTCCCATGCACCCCCATTCCGGCATCGCCACACTCACCTGGCAACCCAACACGGATGTGGCCTACCGGGACACCACCGGCCAGCACGGCACGCTCAAGGCGGGTGGTCTGGAGTGGATGAATGCAGGGGGCGGCGCCTGGCACCAGGCCAGCCTGCTGGGTCGCGGCCATGCCACAGGTTTCCAGCTCTGGGTTGCCATGCCGCCGGGTGTGGAGAATGGCCCTTCCCATGGGCACTATGTGCCGCCCCATGCGGTGGCCCAGATGGCTGTTGCAGGCGGTGCGGTCAAGGTTTTGCTGGGAAGCCTGCAAGGCCCAGGCGAGACGGTGATCAGCGCCATCGAGTCGCACCAGGACATGAACTACTTCGTGGTGCGGCTCGAGCCAGGTGCCACCTGGCGCTACACACCGCCACCGCAGCACGACGTCGCCTTTGCGGTCGGTTTCGCTGGTGCACCTTCGGTCAACGGCACGACCTTGCGGCATACGCTGGCCGTCCTGGGTAGCCATGGCGGTATCGACATTTCAGCACCCGACGGGCCTGTGCAAGTGCTGTTGGGCACTGCGGTGAAGCACGATTGGGTTCTGGTCTTGGGTACCAGCTCGGTACACACCAGCCAGGCGGCCTTGGCAAAAGGCCTTAAGACTATTCGTGCGATCGGGGCAGAGTTGAGGGGCGCTGGCACCATGTGACACGTGTTGCTTGGGTCAAGCGACAACAGAACCGTTCACATCAACTACCTCTTGGCGTCACGCCCGAGGACAAAGTGGTGGGCCGGGCCGCAGCAGGAGCCGAAGTGGAAATTCGCGGTCTGCCTGTTCCAAAGCAGCTGTTGGAAACCAAGGATCGACTGGCTGTTAGGGATTCAGTAATTACAAAGATACCGTTTTAGGTTGAATGGTTATGTCCCACCAAGTCAAATCGGTGGAGCGATGTAGGCGTTGTTCCAAGTCTCT
>JAYVNF010000036.1:0-7535 GCA_043758575.1 Rhodoferax sp. | reverse complement strand
CAAACAGATTGGGCATGATGGAGACGCGAAAGTCGATGTCGCGCCCATCGATCAGCACCTGAAAGCGTCCATCCTGGGGAATGCGGCGCTCGGCGATGTCGAGCTCGCTGACCACCTTGATGCGCGAGATCGCCTGGTGTGCAATCTCCAGGCTGTCGATTTTTTTCACCACCTCCAGCACACCATCCAGCCGGTACTTGATCAGCATGCCGGCGGGCTGGGTTTCCAGGTGGATGTCACTGGCGCCGCTGCGCAGCGCGTCATACAGCGTGGAGTCGACCAGACGCACCACCGGGCTTTGCGTGGCGTCAATCCGCGCAATCGAAATCGTGCTGCCATCCACGGCCGCATCCACCGCGCGCTCGGGCTGCAGCTGGATGCCGTCCATGGCCTTGATGCTGCGCTCTTCGCTGACCAGCAGGGCCTGGATGTCGGCCGCATCTGCCAGCGCCGGACGGAAGCAGTGCCGGCGCAGGCGGAACTCCAGCCACTGGCGCAGGCGTGCATCCTGCGCATCGGCCAGCACCAGCAACAGCTCACTCTCGCCTGCGACCTGCGCCACCAGGCAGCTGCGGCGCTGGCATTCGGCAAAGGGCAGCAGCGCAAAGTCCGGGCGCAGCTGGCGCAGCGCCGCCATGTCCAGCAGCGCCAGGCCGCAGTGGCTGTCCAGCGGGGGCCGGGCAAGGGGGGCAGCGGCAATGGCAGTGGCAGTGGCAGTGGCAGTCATGGTGGGGTTCCTGGGCGTTGGGCCTATTGCAGGCTGGAGGCGAGGTCAAAAATCGGCAGGTACATCAGCACCACGATGGCGCCCACCACCAGGCCGATAAAAATCATCAGCACCGGCTCGAACAGGCGGCTGCTCAGGTTCACCGAGCGCTGCAAGCTGGCATCGTGGAACTGGGCGATGCGCTCCAGAATTTCGGCCAGGGCGCCGGTGCGTTCGGCCACCGTGAGCATGCTGGTGGCCACCGGGTCGGACAGCTGCGCGCCTTGCAGCGCGACACTCAGGGAGCGGCCTTCGTAAATCAGCTGCACGGCGCGCTGCAGGCGCAGGCGGTCGGCGTCACCGAGCAGGCTGGCGCCCAGCTGCAAGGCGCGTGGCACGGCAATGCCGCCTTTGACCAGCATGCCCAGGGTGCGGTAGAGCTGGGCATGGCGGAATTGGCGAATCGTGGGGCCCAGCAGCGGCACCGCGTCCAGCCAGGCGGCGCGCCCGCCGCTGCGCACGAGTTGGCGCACAAAGCCCACCAGCACACCCAGCAGCACGGCAGCGCCCAGCGCCAGCTCCCAGCCGTGCTGTGCAGCAAAACGCCCCCAGGCCATCAGCAGGGCCGAGCTCCAGGGCAGGGCGTGGCGCGTGCTCTCAATCAGGGTGGCAAATTTGGGCACTACCACGGCCACCAAAAATACAATCACCACGCAGCCCACTGCCAGCAGCAGGAGCGGGTAGATGGCCGCCCCCACCACCTTGTCGCGCAGGGCCTTGACCACCTGCTGGTGCTCGGCGTAGCGCAGCAAGGCGGTGCTCAGGTCGCCGGTCTGCTCACTGGCTTGCACCGTGGCCACCAGCAGCGCCGGGTAGCGCCCGGCATGGCGCTCCAGCGCGCCCGACAGCGGCAGGCCCTCGTTGATGCCTTCGGCCACGTCCTGCAGCGCGGCGCGGCGCGGGCCGGCGGGTTCTTTGGCGGCCAGGGTGCGCAAGGCATCGGCCACGGACAGGCCGGCCGCCATCAGCGAGGCCAGCTCAAAGGAGAAGTTGGCGATGTCCAGGCCCAGGCGCTGGCCGCTCTGGCCACCCCGGCGCGCCTGGGCAAAGCCGCGGCGCTGGCTGCAGCCCAGCACCTGCAGGCCCTCGCGCTCGGCGCTGGCGTGGGCGGCGGCGGCATCCGGCGCGGCCACGTTCAGGGTCTGCACGCTGCCACTGGCGCTGCGGACCACGAGTTGGAAGTGCAAGGGGTGTGCCATAAGAGGGCAAAGGCGGCTGCGCCTCAGGGGCTCCAGGACACGACATCGGCGGCTTCGTCGGTGCCGCCGATCTGGCCATCCTTGCCCAGGGACAAGAGGTCGTAGTCGCCATGCTCGCCGGGGGACTTGTAAAGGTAGGCAGCACCCCAGGGGTCGACCGGCAGGGCCTTGGAAAGGTAGGGTCCAGCCCATTTCTCCAGGCCTTGGGGGCGGGTATTGAGGGCTGCCAGACCCAACTCCGTGCTAGGGTAACTACCCACATCCAGGCGGTACTGGTCCAGGGCCTTTTGGAACAGGTCGATCTGTGCCCGCGCCACCTGGGTATTGGACTTGCTGACCTGCCCAAAGTAGCGCGGTGCCACCAGTCCGGCCAGCAGACCGATGATGACAATCACCACCAGCAGCTCCAGCAGCGTGAAGCCAGCGCGCTTGTGCGTGCAGCAGCGGTCTATTCGCATGGCAGTCCCTGTATTGTTGAAATGGTTCAACCCAGGAGCCCAACGATAGGCAGCAATCTGAATCAGGTCTTAATTTTTGCTACCCAACCCCCCATGCGGGAGGGTAGGCACGAACGCCCGGCCAGGGGCGGGAGGGGTTTGCGCTCAGTCCAGCAGCTGGTGGCGCATGGCATAGCGCATCAGCTCGGCCACATTGGCGCAGTGCAGCTTGTTTTGCAGGCGCAGTTTGTAGGTGCTGACGGTTTTGTTGTTAAGTGCCAGTTGGCCTGCAATATCGCCCACCGAGCTGCCGGTGATCAGCAGGCGAAAGACTTCGGCCTCGCGCACCGTCAGCTTCAGGTGCGGGGCGCTGCCGACGCTCGGGGTGTCCTGAAACAAAATCTTTTCTGCCAGACCGGGTGAGAGGTAGTTGCCGTGGGCCGCCACGGTGCGTATGGCCGGCAGCAGCACGCCCAGGTCGCAGTCCTTGGTGATGTAGCCATTGGCCCCGGCGCGCAGCACGCTGGCCGCCATATGGGGCTCGTTGTACATGGTCAGCACCAGTATGGGCAGCGCGGCGCGGCTGGCGCGTATGCGCGACACCAGCTCGACCCCGATGGAGCCCGGCATGTTCAGGTCCATCACCAGGACATCCACGGCCACCCGTTGCAGCAGCTCCATGGTTTGCACCGCGCTTTCGGCTTCGCCCACAATTTGCAGATCAGGCACCAGTGTGAAAATCTGTTTCAAGCCAGAGCGCACGATGGCGTGGTCATCGGCAATCAGTACGCGAATCATGCGGCACTCCCCTGCACTTGCGACACATAGGGCACCGAGACCGCAATGCAAGTGCCTTGCCCCAATTCGCTGGCGATGCGGATGCTGCCACCCAGGGCCAGGGTGCGCTCCTGCATGCCCAGCAGGCCATAGCACTTTTCCTGCGGGGTGGTCTCCTCGTCAAAGCCCACGCCATCGTCCTGCACCCGGACCTGCAGTGCGCCAGCGTCCATGCCCAGCCGCACGGTCACCAGCGAGGCCTGTGCATGGCGTGTGATATTGGTCAGGGATTCCTGGACGATGCGAAACAGCACCATGGCGGTTGTTTCATCCGGCTTGGCCTCCTGCAGGGCCTGGGCCGTGGGCACCGCACCCGGCCCTGGGTCGGCTTGCAGCTCGAAATGGCAGGCCACGCTACTTTTGCGACTGAACTCGGTGCATAGCCAGCGCAGGGCAGCGGGCAGGCCCAGGTCCAGGGCCACCGGCCGCAGGTTGGCGGCCACATGGCGTACTGCCTGGAAGGCGGTGTCCAGCAGTGCCTTCATGTCCTGCACCTTGTGGCGCAGGCCCGGGTCCAGGGCGCAGTATTTCATTTCCAGAAACAGCAGGTCCATGCGCAGAGCCGTCAGGATCTGGCCCAGCTCGTCATGCACCTCGCGCGAGTAGTGCTTGCGCTCGCTCTCGATGCGCGCCTGGTTGTGGGCGGCCATGGCGCGCAGCAAGCCCTGCGATTCGGTGAGCGCGTTGTTGAGGCGCAGCAATTTGGCCTCGGCCAGCTTGCGCTCGGAGATATCGCGCCCCACCGACTGGATCTCCAGCAGCTCGCCGCTGTCGCTGAAAAAGCCGCGGTTGCTGAACTGCATCCAGCAAATCTGCTGCGCGCCATTGATGACGCGGTTTTCGATGTTGATGACCGGGTTGTCCCTGGACACCCTGGTCAATTCTGCGGTGACGCGCTGCTGGTCATCCGGATGCACCAGGGGCGTCCAGTGGGAGCTGATCAGATCGTCCAGCTGCTTGCCAAAGAAGCGGCAAAACACCTCGTTGGCAAAGACATAGCTGCCGTCGGCCCGCAAACGGGAAATGATGTCGGTCTGGTCGGTTACCACTGCGCGGTAGCGGGCCTCGCTCTCGCGCAGGACTTGCTGGCTGGTGAGCAGCGCCATTTCGGCCTCTTTTTGTGCCGAGATGTCCGCAACCAGAACGAAGAAACCATCGACTTTTCCGTTGTCGACATAGGGGATGTAGTCGGCCTGCGAGATGCGCTGGGTACCGGTTTGGGGGTTGGGAACGACGCGCTCAAAGCGCTGCGCCTGGCCAGCCAGTGCGGACTCCATGTACTGCAGATTGAGCGTATAGAGATGCTCTCCCAGCACGTCCCGGATATGGCGACCGGTGATCTCATGTGGTTCCTTGCCGATCCAGTCCTGGTAGGCATGGTTGGCATAGCGATTGAGCAGCCCCGCATCCCAGAAGCCAATCAGCGCCGGAATGTGATCGAGCATGGTTTTGTACTGCTGGCGTTGCTGGTTCAACTCCAGCAGTTGTTGCTGCGCATGGGCCAGGGCTTGCCTGAGCTGGGCGTTTTCCATGTCGAGCTTGTGCATAAAAACCTCTGCTGCGGCTTTGTATTCGTTGAACACATGGTAGCCAATGTGCACCCAAAAGGAAATCGATGTTCGTGGCGGACTGTGGCTATTCAGATATTAATGCAGTTTTAAGAGAGTTCCATTCTTCCCACCTGTGCTGTGAAAACGGTAGGAACGGTATCCGGCTATGCGCGGGTGGCGCCGTCTGTGCGAATGCGCAGGGCTTGACTACGCTCAACTCCTACAAGAACCCTTTGTTGACTTCTAGCGGAGGTGCAACCATGTTCCAAGGAATCTTTGCAGGGGCCTGGCGCGGGCTGGCCCTTGCGGTGCTGTTGCTGTGCGGTACCCAGGCCTTTGCGGTGCCCAGCTTTGCCCGGCAGACTGGTCTGGAGTGTGTGAACTGCCACCTCAGTTGGCCCGAACTGACCACGGTGGGGCGTGCCTTCAAGCTGGGCGGCTACACGCTGATGAAGCCGGTCATCGAGGGCGAGCGTCCCTTGGTTTCGTTCAGCAAAGAGGGCAATCCGCCCCTGATTCCGATTGCCGGCTTCTTGCAGACGTCGGTGTCGCGCACCGCCAATACCGATTCGCCCGGCACCGATGCCAGCAGCTTCCCGGACCAAAAAAGTCTGGAGTTGCAACAGGCCAGTCTGTTTCTGGCCGGGCGCCTGGCCGAACATGTGGGGGCGTTTGTGCAGTGGAGCTATGACGGGCAGGCCGACCGTGGCGGCATAGACAACGTCGACCTGCGCTATGCCAACAGCTACAAAACCGATGGCCTGGATGTGGCGTACGGTGTCAGCCTGAACAACAACCCCACGGTCTCCGATATCTACAACTCCACGCCGGTTTGGGGCTTTCCATTTACGGGCTCCAGTGTGGCACCCACACCGGCGGCATCGACCCTGCTTCAGGGGGGGCTGGGCCAACAGGTGGTGGGCCTTAGCGCTTACACGATGTGGAACAAAACGCTGTACGCCGAAGTCGGCGCCTACCAGACCGCCGATGGACTGGCGAATATTTTCCGCGAAGGGGTGGACCGCAGCCAGGCCGCTGTGCTGCAGGACGCCGCACCCTATTGGCGCCTGGCCCTGCAGCATGAGTGGCAGGAGGGCACGCAGTCGGCCATGCTGGGCCTGTTTGGGCTGGATGCCAAAAAATACCCCGATCCGTTGGCTCCCAGTGGCCCCACCGACCGCTTCAACGATGTGGGCATAGACGCCCAGTACCAGTACATCACCGATGCACACCGCCTCAGCGCCCAAGTGGCTTATATACGTGAAGCACAGAGTCTGGACGGCACGTTTGCCGCGGGTGGCTCGGACGCAGTGAGCAACCAGCTCGACAGCCTGAGCGCCAAGCTGACCTACTACTACCAGACCCGGTATGGCATCAGCCTGGGTTACCAGCGCATCAGCGGCGACACCAATATGGCGATGTACGCCAGCGGTGCTGCACTCAGCGGCAGCGCCAACGGCAGCCCGGACAGCGAGGCCTATATCCTGGAGCTGAACTGGCTGCCCTGGCGCGACCGCCGCTTTACGCTGCAGTACACCAACTACGAAAAGTTCAACGGTGCCAAAACCAACTACGACGGCTTTGGCCGTAATGCCAGCGACAACAACACGCTGTATCTGCTGGCCTGGTTCATGTTCTAAAGGGAAGGAGAAGGCCCATGAATCGCATGCAGGGGTTTCTCACACGCAGGCGTTGCCTGGGGTGCGGCGCCAGGCTGTTGCTGGGTGCCGGTCTGGCCACTGCGAGTTGCCAGAGCATGGTCTGGGCTGCCTCCAAGGCCGACAAGCGGGATTTTTTCTACCAGGACAAACCCAAAGACGGCAAGAGCTGCGCGGGCTGCAAGATGTTTTCCGCATCCACCAGCGGCCAAGGCGTGTGTGCCATTGTGGATGGTGAAATTCAGCCCAATGGCTGGTGCATGGCCTATACGCCGCGTGCCTGAGCCAGCGGCGTCTCAGCTGCTGATGCGCACCCGCGAGAGCGGCGGGTTCTTGGCAAAGTAGCCCTGGATGCCGCGCATCAGCGCGTCGGCCAGTTTGTTCAGAAACTCGTCGCTGTTGAGCTTGGCCTCTTCCGTGGGGTTGCTGATGAAGGCCGCCTCCACCAGCACGCTGGGAATGTCGGGCGCCTTCAGCACGGCGAAAGCGGCCTGTTCCACCGAGCCCTTGTGCAGCTTGCCCACGCGCTTGATTTCGCCGAGCAGCTTGTTGCCCAGCTTCAGGCTGTCGTTGATTTGCGCGGTGGTGCTCATGTCCAAGAGGGCGCGCTGCACCGTGGCGTCTTTGGCCCGGACGTTGAGGCCACCGATCAGGTCGGCCTTGTTTTCCTTGGCCGCCATCCAGCGCGCCGCGCTGCTCGATGCCCCGCCCTGGCTCAGGGCGAATACGCTGGCGCCCTGCGGGTCGGGGGTGAAGAAGGCATCGGCATGCAGGCTGACAAACAGGTCGGCCTGCACCCGGCGCGCCTTTTGCACGCGCACGCCCAGGGGCACGAAGAAGTCGGCATCGCGCGTGAGAAAAGCGCGCATGGCATTGCCCTTGACCTCGGTGGCGTTGATGCGCTCGCGTAGCATATGGGCCAGGCGCAGCACCACGTCTTTTTCGCGCGTGCCGCCGGGGCCTACGGCTCCCGGGTCTTCGCCGCCATGGCCGGGGTCCAGGGCGATGATGATCAGGCGGTCGGTGGCGCCGCCCTTGCCACGCGGGTTGTCCTGGTCCGCTGGCTCCGGCGTGGCCGTGGCCGATGC
>JAYVNF010000035.1:0-2385 GCA_043758575.1 Rhodoferax sp. | reverse complement strand
CAACAGCGGCTGGCTGGTTGCCGGTGTGCAAGCGCTGCAATAAAGGTACACCCCCCGGCTCGCCCACTGCGTGTGGCCGCTTTCCCCCTTGCAGGGGGCAACACCGGTGGCCCGGCGAAGCCGGTTCCACGGTGTTTCTGGGTTAAGGCACGCGTCTCGGTGCATGTATGTCATAGCGGTGCGGGATAATGTGTTTCATGGCAACCCAATCTCCTTTTTCTTTTCTGGAAGATTTTTTTCAGAAGCTCCCCATTCCCACGCCCCCGGCCTGGGCGATTGACGAAACCCATCGCCGCGTGGTGCTCATGCTCAACCATGTGCTGATGCAGGAGCCCCAGGCCATGCAGCGCCTGGTGCGCCAGAGCGGGCACGTCGTGCTGGTGCAATGGCGCAACTTCACCTTCACGGTGCAGGTCACGCCGGCCGGCCTGCTGGACCTGGCAGACGCGGGCGCCACAGCCGATCTGACGCTGGTGTTGACCGAAGAGTCCCCCCTGGCACTGGCCCAGACCCTGATGGCCGGTGCCAAGCCGCCGGTGCGCATCGAGGGCGATGTGCAGCTGGCGGCCGAAGTCAACTGGCTGGCCGACAACGTGCGCTGGGATGTGGAAGAAGACCTGTCGCGCATCATCGGGGACGCCCCTGCGCACATGGCGGCAGAGGCGGCGCGCAAGGTGTCGAACGCCCTGCGTGACTTCCTGGGCCGCAAGGGCCGCGCCAGCGCAGACACAAGCCCTGGCAACGCGGCATGAGCCGGCTGGCGCGCGGCGCGTTCATCGTCTGGATCGTGCTGCGCTATGGGCTCGATGAGCTGGTTCTCTCCAGCTTTCAAAAACCCTGGTTGCACTGGATAGCCCGCGTCGTCTCAGTAGGGCGGCGCGATGCGCCGCGTGGCCAGCGCCTGCGCGAGGCGCTGGAGCGCCTGGGCCCCATCTTCGTCAAGTTCGGCCAGGTGCTGTCGACCCGGCGCGACCTGATGCCGGTAGACATTGCCGATGAGCTGGCCCGGCTGCAGGACCAGGTGCCACCGTTCCCCGCCGCCCAAGCCGTGGCCATCATCGAGCGGGCGTTGCGCCGTCCGCTGGCCGACATCTTTGTGTCCTTCGACCAGGTGCCGATAGCCAGTGCCTCGATTGCGCAGGTGCACTTTGCCGTCATCAAGGACCGCGATGGCCAGCCGCGCGATGTGGCCGTCAAGGTGCTGCGCCCCGGCATGCTCTCAGCCATTGACAGCGACCTGGGCCTGATGCGCGTGATGGCGGGCTGGGTCGAAGGCCTGTCCAGCGACGGCAAACGTCTGAAGCCGCGCGAGGTGGTGGCCGAATTCGACAAGTACCTGCACGATGAGCTGGACCTGGTGCGTGAGGCCTCCAGCGCCGCCCAATTGCGCCGCAACATGGAAGGCCTGAACATGGTGCTGATCCCGGAAATGCTCTGGGACTTCTGTACCACCGAGGTGCTGGTGATGGAGCGCATGATTGGCGTGCCCATCAGCCAGGTGGAGCGCCTGCGCGCCGCCGGCGTGGACATCAAGAAGCTGGCGCGCGATGGTGTCACCCTGTTTTTTACCCAGGTGTTTCGGGATGGTTTTTTCCATGCTGACATGCACCCCGGCAACATCCAGGTCAGCCTGGAGCCCAAGACCTTTGGCCGCTACATCTCGCTGGACTTTGGCATTGTGGGCACGCTTACCGAGGTCGACAAGGAGTACCTGGCGCAGAACTTTGTGGCTTTTTTCAGGCGCGACTACAAGCGTGTGGCCGAGCTGCACATCGAGTCCGGCTGGGTGCCAGCCAATACCCGTGTGGACGAGCTCGAAGCCTCGGTGCGCTCGGTGTGTGAGCCCTATTTCGACCGCCCGCTGAAGGAAATTTCGCTGGGCATTTTACTGATGCGCCTGTTCCAGGTGTCACGCCGCTTCCAGGTGGAAATCCAGCCGCAGCTGGTGCTGCTGCAAAAAACCCTGCTCAATATCGAGGGCCTGGGCCGCGAGCTCGACCCTGACCTGGACCTGTGGGCCACCGCAAAACCGTTTCTGGAAAAGTGGATGCTGGGCCAGGTCGGCCCCAAGAAGTTTTTGGACCAGCTCAAGGCCCAGGCGCCGCACTACGCCAAGCTGCTGCCCGAGCTGCCCATGCTGTTGCACAACTACCTGAAGAACGCCCATGCTGCCTCGGGCTCTGAGCGGCTGGTGGCCGAACTGCTGCTGGAGCAAAAGCGCACCAACCGCATGCTGCAATGGATGATTGCCACGGTCGTGGGTTTTGCTATTGGCGTGGCGCTGATGCTGGTCTGGGCCCGCTTCCACCATTTTTAACCGCAGCCCTATAATTGAAGGCTTTGCAACCACCTGCCAGAGCCCCAAGTCCCATGCCCATATACGCT
>JAYVNF010000034.1:0-2391 GCA_043758575.1 Rhodoferax sp. | reverse complement strand
AGTCTGGGCCGGGGTGCTTTGGGAAGTGGTCATGCTGTGGCCGGTAAGGGCCTATTGCCGCGCATTGCGGGAGTTGACAGGCAGGGCCTGCGGATGGCTGGTGCGAAAAGGGTTGATGTCCAGGCCGCCTCGCCGGGTGTAGCGCGCGTAGACCGAGAGCTTGATGGGCTTGCAGCGCGTCCAGATGTCCATGAAGATGCGCTCCACGCACTGCTCATGAAACTCATTGTGGTTGCGAAAGCTCACGATGTACTGCAGCAGGCCTTCATGCGCTATCGCGGCGCCACTGTAGCTGATCTGCACGCTGCCCCAGTCGGGCTGGCCGGTGACCAGGCAGTTGCTCTTGAGCAGGTTGCTGACCAACACTTCGGTGACGGGCGACTCGTCTACAGTATTGGCAACCAGCAGATCGGGCGCGGGCTGGTAGCGCGTGCACTCCACATCCAGGCGGTCCAGGCTCAGGCCATCGAGTTCGTAAATTGGCTCGCGGTCAAACAGCTCGGGGGCGATCAGCTTCACGCCAATGGAGGCTTGCACCACGGCGCCCCGCCACACCGCCGCGTTGATGTCGCCGCGCAGGCGTGTCAGCACCTCGGTGCTGTCGGCAAAGCGTGTGTTGTTGAAGCTGTTGAGGTAGAGCTTGAAGGACTTGCTCTCAACGATGTTGGCCGACTCGCAGGGAATGGTGAAGTGCGCAATCGCCACATGCGGCTTGCCGCGCAGGTTCAGCCAGCTGAGTTCATAGGCACTCCAGATGTCGGCACCAAAAAACGGGCTGGCAGTGGCCACGCCAATTTCCTGGCGCTTCTGGGCGCGCGGAATCGGGAACAGCAGGCTGGCGTCGTACTGGTCCACATAGGCAGAGGGCTTGCCCAGCTGCGAGTGTTCGGGGGTGTTGTGTGCGTCGGTCATCGGTATCGGGAGGTATCAGGCCTTGCGCCGGAACACCAGCTTCAAGGGAGTGGAGGACTTGGCATCAAAGGCATAGCCTTCGCCGTCAAAGGCCTTGAGCTGGTCGATGTGGGTGAGCCGGTTCACGGTGGCGTAGCGGGCCATCAGACCGCGCGCGCGCTTGGCAAAAAAGCTGATGATCTTGTACTGGCCATTCTTGTACTCCTGGAACACGCACTCCACCACCTGCGCCTTCAAGGCCTTCTGGTCCACCGCCTTGAAGTATTCGTTGGAGGCCAGGTTGATGACCACCGGGCTGGTGTCGCTCTTGATGCGCTTATTCAGATACTCGGAGATGCGCGCGCCCCAGAAGGCATACAGGTTGTGGCCGCCAGGGTTGGCCAGTTGCGTGCCCATCTCCAGGCGGTAGGGCTGCATCAGGTCCAGCGGGCGCAGCACGCCATACAGGCCACTGAGAATGCACACATGGTCTTGTGCCCAAGCCAGGTCGTCAGCACCCAGGCTGCGCGCGTCCAGACCGCCATACACATCACCATCAAAGGCCAGGGCCGCCTGGCGCGCGTTCTTCTCGGTGGCGCGGCTGGACCAGGCCTGGTAGCGCGCCACGTTGAGTGTGCTGAGCTTGTCGCTCAGGCTCATCAAGGCGGCAATTTGCTGCGGCGACTGCTGGCGCAGCACATCGATCAGGGCCTTGGAGTCTTTGACAAACAGCGGCGCCGTATGCGGCTGGCCACTGAGCGGCGTTTCGTAATCCAGGGATTTGGCGGGGGAAAGGAGGAACAGCATGGGCCCATTATCCCGAATGGGCAAAAGCGAGGAGCGTGGGGGCTCTTGAAACCCGCGCCGGGCCGCCCCAAGCGGGTTTAGCCCCCTGAGGGGGCAGAGAGCCACACGCAGTGGGCGAACGTGGGGGCTCTTAGCTGGTTATACCCAGTGCCAGCGCGTGAGTTCCATGCTGCCATCGGGCTTGACCCAGACCACAGCAATGGCCAGGCGCTTCTTGCCTTCGCTCTTGACCATCAGGTTCATGCTGTAGTTGGTGCCGGCCACCACCTGCTGGCGCGCATGCTTGATGGCCAGCAACTTGAGTCCGCCAGGGGTCTGGCGGGATTGCTCCTGCAGTGCAAAACGGGCGGCCCGCAGCACCGCGTCTTCCTGCAGACCCACGGGACTCCAGCCACCAGCCAGCGCCGCCGGCTCTGCGTGGGCAAGTGCCAGATTGAAATACAAGGCCAGGGCCGATGCCATGGTGAACGCCAGCCAGGCGCCGCGCATAAAAGCTCGCACGTTGGTTACTCTTTGTAGGTTGAATTATGGGTAACCAGCAAAATCCTGCGATTCCGATGGCAGCACCTGCAACGCCGTGTGAACGCCACGGGTTGACACAGGCCCAAACGCTGTCAGCAAAGTCTCAGGTGACCGCTGCAGTGGCGGCGAAGTGGCGGCTGAAATGACCACGATGGGTGGCCAGAACGAAGG
>JAYVNF010000033.1:0-2392 GCA_043758575.1 Rhodoferax sp. | reverse complement strand
ATGCTGGAGCGCCGGGGGGAGGCCGAACGGCGCAGCGCGAAGGCTTTTTAGCCTAGAGCAGTGCCCGCACCCGCTCGGGCGCTATGTCGACCAGGCAGCGGGTATGGTCCAGCGGGCACGCCCGCTGGAAGCAGGGCGCGCAGTCCAGCGGCGGCTGGTAGCTGGCATCGTCCTTGAGCCATATCACCTGCGCCTGCGCACTCAGGGGCGGTGTGTGCAGCGGACTGGAGGAACCAAACACGGCCACCTGCGGTGTGGCAAAGGCAGCGGCCACATGCATCAGGCCGGAATCGTTGCTAACCATGGCACGGGCGGCGGCAATCACGGCCAGGGCCTGGTCCAGGCTGGTGCGTCCGGACAGGTCCACACAGGGTATGGCGCCCAGCACCCGGGCCTGGGCGGCAATTTCGGCGCACAGGGCCGCCTCTTTGCCCGAGCCTAGCAACACCACCGGCAGTGCCAGCTGTGCCGCCAGCGCGGCAAAGTGCGCACCCGGCCAGCGCTTGGCTGGGCCAAATTCGGCGCCCGGGGCAAACACGTAGTAGCCCTGCTCCTGCAGCCCCAGCGCCTGCAGCGCGGCCGCCCGCCGGGCGGGGTCCAGGTGCAGCTGCGGCCGGTCATTGGCCACCCCGGCCTCGCCGCTGAGCGCCGAATAAAACGCCACCATAGGCGGGCGCTCCCCCGCAACCGGATTAGGCAGGCGCTGGTTGACGATGCCAATGCGCGCCTCGCCCCGGTAGCCCACCCGTTGGGGGATGCCGGCCCACCAGGGAATCAGGGCGCTCTTGAGGGAATTGGGGCAGATGTAGGCGGCATCAAAGCGGCCACGCAGGCGGGCGGCCATGGCCCGGCGACCCGTCCACTGCAGGCCGCCATGGGCAAACGGGAATTCAATCACCTCGGCCACCTGCGGCATGGCCCGGTACACCGGCGCCACCCAGGGCAAGGCGCCCACCGTCAGGCGTTCCCCGCGCGCCTGCAAACGGCGCAGCAGCGGCTCGGTCATCACCGCGTCGCCAATCCATTGCGGCGCAATAACCAGCGAAGCGCTCATGGGAAAAGAAGCCAACCCGCCGCCGGGCCGCCCCAAGGCGGGTTAGCCCCCATGGGGGGCAGCGACCCACACGCAGTGAGGGAGCGTGGGGGCATCAATGTCCAGCGAAGTGCTCTCCCGCCTTCAATGCATACACGGTGCCGCAGTAGGGGCACTTGGCCGAGCCGCTGTGGCCCACGTCCAGATAGACCTTGGGATGGGTGTCCCAGGTTTTCATGTCGGCCAGCGGGTTGGGGCAGAACACACCGCCCTGGGCGTTGAGGTCTTTGGCCAGCAGTTCGATGATGGGTTTTTGGGGTTTGATCATATGCGGTTGCTGCAGTGTTAAGGGGGAGGCGCTTCAGACCTTGCTCAGCCAGTGGGCGTACTGGGGGTTGCGGCCGTTGACGATGTCAAAGAAGGCGCTCTGGATTTTTTCGGTGATGGGACCACGCGCGCCGCTGCCGATCTCCACCCGATCGACCTCGCGGATCGGCGTCACTTCGGCGGCGGTGCCGGTGAAGAAAATTTCGTCGCTGATGTAGAGCTCATCGCGCGTGATGCGCTTTTGCACCAGCTCCAGCCCCAGGTCCTTGCAGATATGCAGCACGGTGTTGCGGGTGATGCCGTTCAGGGCGCCGGCCGAGAGGTCAGGGGTGTAGACCACGCCGTCCTTGATAACGAAAATATTTTCACCCGCACCCTCGGAGACAAAGCCGCTGGCGTCCAGCAACACGGCCTCGTCGTAGCCGTCATCGGTGGCTTCGCGGTTGGCCAGAATCGAGTTGGTGTAGTTGCTCACCGCCTTGGCCTGGGTCATGGTGATGTTGACGTGGTGGCGGGTGTAGCTGGAGATCTTCACGCGGATGCCGCGGCGCATGCCCTCCTCGCCCAGGTAGGCACCCCAGGGCCAGGCCGCCACCATCAGGTGGATGTCGTTGCCCTTGGTGGAGACGCCCAGTTTTTTGTCACCGACCCAGGTCAGGGGACGCAGGTAACCGGACTCCAGCTTGTTTTCACGGATCACGGCTTTTTGTGCCTCGTTCACTTCTTCCTTGGTGAAGGGAATCACCATGCGCAAAATCTTGGCGCTGTTGAAGAGGCGCGTGGTGTGCTCTTCCAGGCGGAAGATGGCGGTGCTGCCGTCATCGCCCTTGTAGGCGCGCACGCCCTCGAAGGCGCCGCAGCCATAGTGCAGGGTGTGGGTGAGCACATGGATCTTGGCGTCGCGCCAGTCCACCATCTGGCCGTCCATCCAGATTTTGCCGTCGCGGTCTGACATGGAGGGAGGGAGTGCGCTCATCGGGTGTCCTTTGTGGGTAAGTTGCGGCCAGGGCTGAAGCACCGATTTTACGGGGC
>JAYVNF010000032.1:0-2395 GCA_043758575.1 Rhodoferax sp. | reverse complement strand
GTCGAACTCCGAGGCAAAGTCGTTGGTGATGGTGCCGGTAAAGTGGCCGGCAATATGGGTGGAGCTGAAAACATAGAACTTGGCCAGCACCGAGGCCTGGTCCTGCAGCACCACTTCCTTGCGGTCGCACAGATTGCGCATGGCGCCGGCAAAGGGTGCGGCCTGGCCGGCTCCGGGGAACAGGCTGTTGTAGTCCGGCACCTGGCGCAGGGTGCCCACGCAGGGCCAATAGCTCTCGATGCTGCCGGTGTCACCCTCGTGGCGCGGGAAGGTCACCGAACCCAGGTTGTTGGTCAGGTTGATGCCACCAGGACTGCTGGCGTTGTAGTGCGCATTCACCGCCGCCTGGTCGGGCATGATGAAGACATTGCCAAAGCCGGCGAACTGCTGCGACACCGGCGCGATGTAGACGTCACCCAGCAGAATGTTCTTGTCCTCTTCCTTCACCAGCTCATATCCGGTCGGGACGACTACTTCGACCACGTACTTGCCAGGAGGCAGCATGGGGGTGCCGGCGCGGATCGGGTCGGTGGTGTCGGGATTGGGTATGCAGGCGGTGCAGTTGGTGCCGTCCTTGGCCGGCTTGCCGGTGGCCGGGTCCACGCGGGTCACGCTGGGGAAGGCGTACATGCCGTCATAGGGTGCGGGCTGGATCTGGTTGAGCTGCGACCAGCCGTCATAGCACTTGAACTGCGAGTTGCTGGCCAGCGGCAGCTTGCCGGGGTTGGCAGGGTCCAGGTTGCCCGGGTCCAGCCATTCCTTGCTGTTGGCCAGGGTGGCGAAGAAGGGGCTGGTGTTGTCCTGGCCCGGGCAGTTCATGTTCGGGATGTACTTGCCGGAGGCGTCTTTCATGAGGTTGCCGCTGGCATCCCGGCGAAAGCCCTGGGCCCAGTCGTCCCAGCTGGTGGTCTTGGTGGTGTCCACCAAGGTCAGCTTTTCGTT
This sequence comes from Rhodoferax sp., assembly GCA_043758575.1. GTDB lineage: Bacteria > Pseudomonadota > Gammaproteobacteria > Burkholderiales > Burkholderiaceae_C > Allorhodoferax. The sequence goes on along the minus strand of JAYVNF010000032.1, from coordinate 1,453 downwards.
GCCAAACTGGTCCACGCTCTTGCTGTACAGATTGATCTGCACGCGCGGCACACCGGGCTCCCAGCTCAGCTGCAGCGACAGCGAGGGGTCGTCAAACGGGCGTGTGGAGGCATAGATCACATGGCCGTTGATGCCACCGTTCTCGTTTTCCACAAAGGGCCTCATGCCGAATTCAATGAAGCTGTCCTGGCCGAGCAGACCTTGCCAGCCTTGCGAGGCACCCCAGGCCTGGGGCGGCATGACCGCACCGCTGGAGCCGCCGGCTGTGTCACCCGGCAGGCAGTCGGCCGTGGCGCAATAGCGCGCACCGGGCACCCGCTGGGCAGCGGGCAAGACCACCTTCTCCACGGTGTTGGCCATGTGGCTGGCAATGGCCGAGTTGCCTGCGCCGGTGACGCCGGTGCCATCGGGCGGACCGCCGGCGTCATACACGGTGTGGATGCCAGTGGATTTGAAGCGCGTGGACGAGGTCTCCACCACCAGCCAGTTCATGAAGGGGAAGACTTCATTGAAGCCGGCATAGCCGTTCAGGTCGGTGTTGTTGAAAAATCCAAAGCTGCCATCGCGGTAGCGGATGTTGGTGTTGACCAGGGCCAAGCCGGCTTCCAGGTCATTGCCCGAGCTGTCCCGATCCGGGATGCCGTTGCCGTTGGTGTCGAGGTAGGTGCGCGTGGACAGATTGGTGCGCCACTGCGTGACCGGCAGATCCTTGGTGACATTGCCATTGATGGTGACCGAGGACACCAGGCCGTCCAGCATGATTTCATTCCACTGGTCGAACACGGCGATCTTGAAGGTGCCGCCGGGCATGTTGTCAAAGGTGGCAACGCCGTTGTCGCACTTGGCGAACGCGAAGTCGATGCCGTCGGGCAGGCCCACCGACACATAGCACTGGGTGAAGCCGTAATGGTCGTAATTCCCGCTGCTGTAGGTGCGCTGGTCGGGCGTGCGGCTCATGTGGTTGTTGGTCACATTCACCGTCAGCGTCGAGGTGCAGGCCTGGTTGGAGCAGACCAGGCCCTTGCCGTCGCCCGTAGTGCCCTTGCGGTCCTTGATGATTTGCGGATTGGCAAAGCCGATGGCCACATGGAAGCCGCCCGGGCCAAACTCCTGGAAATAGCCCGGCTCGTTGGGCTTGATGAAGGCCTCGTGCGGCTTGCCACCGTCCAGCGTGTTGGTCTGCAGCCATTCCTCGCCGCGCCCGATGCGGTCGGCCGCCGGGTAGGCCTGCACCTCGTACAGACCGGGGTAGAGGTTTTCAATCACCACCTGACCGGCCAGGGGCGAGATGGTCACGCCATCGGACTCGTACTTGGGGCAGGTCGGGATCATGCCGACGAAATTCTTGCCGGTGCTGTCACTGCGCCGTGTGATCGGGCAGGCGTCCAGATGGGTCACCGGGTCGATATGGCCGGCCAGCGCATTGGTCAGCGGCTGGTTGAATTCGTCATAG
>JAYVNF010000031.1:0-21954 GCA_043758575.1 Rhodoferax sp. | reverse complement strand
AAAATGGCATTCGATAAAGACGCATTTTTGACCGCGCTGGACAGCATGACGGTCATGGAACTCAACGACCTGGTGAAAGCCATCGAAGAGAAATTTGGTGTGAGCGCTGCCGCTATGGCGGCTCCCGCTGCTGGCGGCGGTGCTACTGCTGCGGTTGCTGAAGAGCAGACCGAATTCAACGTGGTGCTAGTGGAAGCCGGTGCTGCCAAGGTGTCGGTCATCAAGGCCGTTCGCGAAATCACCGGTCTGGGCCTCAAAGAAGCCAAGGACCTGGTTGACGGCGCACCCAAGAACGTCAAGGAAGGCATCTCCAAGGCCGACGCTGATGCAGCTGCCAAGAAGCTGATCGAAGCCGGCGCCAAGGTCGAAATCAAGTAATTCGGCTTGGAGCTACTGCGCAACGCGATCTTGACTCTGTGATGCTCACCGTACGCAAGTACGGTTGCGCTTCTCGAACCAACCTCGCGCTGCTCGCTACGCTCCAAACTCGAATTACACGAGGCTGGTTTTCGGACCGGCCTTTTGCGCTTTCAGAGCGCACTTAAAAGCCCTGTGTGAAACAGTGTTTTTAAGTGTTTTCTGACCCCGACTGCAGAAGACGCCTTGGTACGGGCCGTGTGCAATGCACGGCCGTCCGCCAATGATTGGTAGTGGCCAATCACCAAGCCTGTTGAGAGTGATGCTCAACGCGACAGTCGCCTGGAACCCCTGAAGTTCCTTTAGTCCTTGCCCGGAGATCGAATGGCTTATACATACACAGAACGCAAGCGGATCCGTAAAAATTTCGGCAGCCGCGACAGCGTGCTCGAAATTCCTTACCTGTTGCAAATGCAGAAAGACGCGTACACCGCCTTCCTGCAAGCCGATATGGCGCCCAAGAAGCGCACCAACGAAGGCCTGCAAGCGGCTTTTGATGCGGCCTTCCCGATCGTCTCGCACAACGGTTTTGTGGAGATGAAATACCTGGAATACAACCTGGCCAAGCCAGCGTTCGATGTGCGCGAGTGCCAGACCCGCGGCCTGACTTTCGCTTCGGCCGTGCGCGCCAAGGTGCAGCTGATCATTTATGACCGTGAGTCCTCCACCTCGCAAAACAAGGTGGCCAAGGAAGTCAAGGAACAAGAGGTCTACATGGGCGAAGTGCCCCTGATGACCAACAAGGGTTCCTTCATCATCAACGGTACCGAGCGCGTGATCGTGTCCCAGTTGCACCGTTCTCCCGGTGTGTTCTTCGAACACGACAAGGGCAAGACCCACAGCTCGGGCAAGCTGCTGTTCTCGGCACGTATCATCCCTTACCGCGGCTCCTGGCTGGACTTTGAATTCGATCCCAAAGACCTGCTGTACTTCCGCGTCGACCGCCGCCGCAAGATGCCGGTCACGATTCTGTTGCGCGCCATCGGCCTGAACAACGAATCCATCCTGGCCAACTTCTTCGTCAACGACAACTTCCGTCTGATGGACAGCGGCGCCCAAATGGAATTTGTGGCCGAGCGTCTGCGCGGTGAAGTGGCCCGTTTTGACATCACCGACAAGAGCGGCAAGGTCATCGTGGCCAAGGACAAGCGCGTCACCGCGCGCCACACCCGCGATCTGGAAACCGGCGGCACCACGCACATCAGCGTGCCCGAAGATTTCCTGATCGGCCGCGTCGTGGCCCGCAATGTGGTGGCTCCTGACACCGGTGAAATCATTGCCAAGGCCAACGAAGAAGTGACCGAGTTGCTGCTCAAGAAATTGCGCACCGAAGGTATCAACGAACTGGCCTGCATTTACACCAACGAACTCGACCAAGGCGCTTACATCTCGCAAACCCTGCGCACCGATGAAACCGCCGACGAGTTTGCTGCCCGCGTCGCCATCTACCGCATGATGCGCCCCGGCGAGCCGCCAACGGAAGACGCAGTCCAGGCCCTGTTCCAGCGCCTGTTCTACAACCCCGACACCTACGATCTGTCGCGCGTGGGCCGCATGAAGTTCAACGCCAAGATGGGTCGCTCGGAGTCCACCGGGCCCATGGTGCTGACCAACGAAGACATCCTGGCCGTGGTCAAGATCCTGGTTGACCTGCGCAATGGCCGTGGCGAAGTCGATGACATCGATCACCTGGGTAACCGCCGCGTGCGTTGCGTCGGTGAACTGGCTGAAAACCAGTACCGCACCGGTCTGGCTCGTATCGAGAAAGCCGTGAAAGAACGTTTGGGTCAGGCCGAGCAAGAGCCCCTGATGCCCCACGACCTGATCAACAGCAAGCCGATTTCAGCAGCACTCAAAGAGTTCTTCGGCGCCTCCCAGCTGTCCCAGTTCATGGACCAGACCAACCCGTTGGCCGAAATCACCCACAAGCGCCGCGTGTCGGCCCTTGGCCCGGGCGGTTTGACGCGTGAGCGTGCCGGCTTCGAAGTGCGTGACGTGCACGTGACCCATTACGGTCGCGTCTGCCCAATTGAAACGCCCGAAGGTCCGAACATTGGACTGATCAACTCCCTGGCCCTGTATGCCCGTCTGAACGAGTACGGTTTCATTGAAACTCCGTACCGTCGCGTGGTGGACAGCAAGGTCACCATGGACATCGACTACCTCTCGGCCATCGAAGAAGGCAAGTACGTGATTGCCCAGGCCAACGCGGCCCTGGACAAGGACGGCGTGCTGACTGGTGACCTGGTGTCGGCCCGTGAAAAGGGTGAATCCATTCTGTGTGGCGCCGAGCGCATCCAGTACATGGACGTGTCGCCGGCGCAGATCGTGTCGGTTGCGGCTTCGCTGGTTCCCTTCCTGGAGCACGATGACGCCAACCGCGCCTTGATGGGTGCGAATATGTCGCGCCAGGCCGTGCCCGTGCTGCGTCCGGAAAAGCCCATGGTGGGTACCGGCATCGAGCGCGTCGCCGCCATCGACTCCGGCACTGTGGTCACGGCTACTCGTGGCGGCGTGGTCGACTATGTCGATGCCACCCGCATCGTGGTGCGCGTGAACGACGCGGAAACCGTGGCCGGTGAAGTCGGTGTGGACATCTACAACCTGATCAAGTACCAGCGTTCCAACCAGAACACCAACATCCACCAGCGTCCCATCGTCCAGCGCGGCGACAAGCTGGCCAAGGGTGACGTGGTGGCCGACGGTGCATCCACTGACCTGGGCGAAATCGCCATTGGTCAGAACATGCTGGTGGCCTTCATGCCCTGGAACGGCTACAACTTCGAAGACTCGATTTTGATCAGCGAGCGCGTGGTGGCCGAAGACCGCTACACCTCCATCCACATCGAAGAACTCGTGGTGATGGCGCGTGACACCAAGCTCGGTGCCGAAGAAATCACCCGCGACATTCCGAACCTGTCGGAACAGCAGCTGAACCGTCTGGACGAGTCCGGCATCATCTACGTGGGTGCCGAGGTTTTGCCGGGCGACACGCTGGTGGGCAAGGTCACGCCCAAGGGCGAGACCACGCTGACTCCGGAAGAAAAACTGCTGCGCGCCATCTTCGGCGAAAAAGCATCGGACGTGAAAGACACCTCGCTGCGCGTGGACCAGGGCTCGCAAGGCACTGTGATCGACGTGCAGGTCTTCACCCGTGAAGGCATCACGCGCGACAAGCGCGCCCAGCAGATCATCGACGACGAACTCAAGCGTTTCCGCCTGGACCTGAACGACCAGCTGCGCATTGTGGAAGCCGATGCTTTTGACCGTATCGCCAAGCTGCTGGACGGCAAGCCGGCCAACGGCGGCCCCAACAAGCTGGCCAAGGGCACCAAGATCGACAAGGCCTACCTGGCCTCTGTCGAGAAGTTCCACTGGTTTGACATCCGTCCGGCCGATGAAGATGTGGCCACGCAACTGGAGAGCATCAAGAACTCGCTGGAGCAAACCCGCCACAGCTTCGATCTGGCTTTTGAAGAAAAGCGCAAGAAGCTCACGCAAGGTGACGAGCTGCCTGCTGGCGTCTTGAAGATGGTCAAGGTCTACATCGCGGTCAAGCGCCGCTTGCAGCCCGGTGACAAGATGGCCGGTCGCCACGGTAACAAGGGTGTGGTCTCCAAGATCACCCCGGTGGAAGACATGCCTTACATGGCCGACGGTACCCCCGTGGACATCGTGTTGAACCCCTTGGGCGTTCCTTCGCGTATGAACATTGGTCAGGTGCTGGAAGTGCACCTGGGCTGGGCCGGCAAGGGCCTGGGCCAGCGCATTGGCGACATGCTGCAGCGCGAAGCGGCCGTGGTTGAAATCCGCGGCTTCATGGAAAAGATCTACAACGGCACCGGCCGCAAGGAAGATCTGGCCCAGCTGTCCGACGTGGAAATCCGCGGCATGGCCGAAGAGCTGACCAACGGCGTGCCGTTTGCCTCTCCCGTGTTCGATGGCGCTACCGAAGCCGAAATCAGCGACATGCTGCAGCTCGCCTATCCGGATGACGTGGCGCAGGCCAAGGGCCTGACCGCGACCCGCACGCAAGCCCAGCTGTATGACGGCCGCTCCGGTGACGCGTTTGAGCGCACCACCACCGTGGGCTATATGCACTACCTGAAACTTCACCACTTGGTGGACGACAAGATGCATGCCCGCTCCACAGGCCCCTACAGCCTGGTTACGCAACAACCCCTGGGCGGTAAGGCCCAGTTCGGTGGTCAGCGCTTCGGTGAAATGGAAGTGTGGGCACTGGAAGCCTATGGCGCTTCCTACGTGCTGCAGGAAATGCTCACCGTCAAGTCCGATGACGTGCAAGGCCGTACCAAGGTGTACGAAAGCATCGTCAAGGGCGAACACTCCATCGAAGCCGGCATGCCGGAATCGTTCAACGTGCTGGTCAAGGAAATCCGTTCCTTGGGCCTGGACATTGAACTCGAACGCTCTTAAATACAAGGGAAAGAACTCACATGAAATCTTTACTCGACCTGTTCAAGCAGTTCACCCCCGATGAGCATTTCAATGCCATCAAGATCGGCATGGCTTCTCCCGAGAAGATCCGTTCTTGGTCTTTCGGCGAGGTGAAGAAGCCCGAGACCATCAACTACCGCACCTTCAAGCCCGAGCGTGACGGCCTGTTCTGCGCCAAGATCTTCGGCCCCATCAAGGACTACGAATGCCTGTGCGGCAAGTACAAGCGTTTGAAGCACCGCGGCGTGATCTGCGAGAAGTGCGGCGTGGAAGTCACCCAGACCAAGGTGCGCCGTGAACGCATGGGCCACATCGATCTGGCCGCACCCTGCGCCCACATCTGGTTCTTGAAGTCCCTGCCCAGCCGTTTGGGCCTGGTGCTGGACATGACCCTGCGTGACATCGAACGCGTGCTGTACTTTGAAGCCTACGTGGTGACCGACCCCGGCATGACCCCGCTGAAGAAGTTCAGCATCATGTCGGAAGACGACTTCGACGCCAAGTTCAAGGAATACGGCGACGAGTTCCAGGCCAAGATGGGCGCTGAAGGTATCAAGGACCTGCTGCAAGGCATTGACATCGACGGCTCCATCGAGAAGCTGCGCAACGACCTGACCGGCTCCGAGCTGAAGATCAAGAAGAACGCCAAGCGCCTCAAAGTCTTGGAAGCCTTCAAGAAATCCGGCATCAAACCCGAGTGGATGGTGTTGGACGTGCTGCCCGTGCTGCCGCCCGATCTGCGTCCCCTGGTGCCGCTGGACGGTGGCCGCTTTGCGACCTCCGACCTGAACGACCTGTACCGCCGTGTGATCAACCGCAACAGCCGTTTGCGCCGTTTGCTGGAACTCAAAGCGCCGGAAATCATTGCCCGCAATGAAAAGCGCATGTTGCAAGAAGCCGTGGACAGCTTGCTGGACAACGGCCGCCGCGGCAAGGCCATGACCGGCGCCAACAAGCGCGCATTGAAGTCTTTGGCCGACATGATCAAGGGCAAGTCCGGTCGTTTCCGTCAGAACTTGCTGGGCAAGCGCGTCGATTACTCGGGTCGTTCCGTGATTACCGTGGGCCCAACCCTGAAGCTGCACCAGTGCGGCCTGCCGAAATTGATGGCCTTGGAACTGTTCAAGCCCTTCATCTTCGCGCGCCTCGAAGCCATGGGCATTGCCACCACCATCAAGGCGGCCAAGAAGGAAGTCGAATCCGGCACGCCAGTCGTGTGGGACATTCTGGAAGAAGTCATCAAAGAGCACCCCGTGATGCTCAACCGTGCGCCTACGCTGCACCGTTTGGGTATCCAGGCCTTTGAGCCCATCCTGATCGAAGGCAAGGCCATCCAGTTGCACCCCCTCGTTTGCGCGGCATTCAATGCCGACTTCGACGGTGACCAGATGGCTGTGCACGTACCGCTGTCGGTGGAAGCGCAGATGGAAGCCCGCACCCTGATGCTGGCTTCGAACAACATCCTGTTCCCCGCCAACGGCGAGCCCTCCATTGTTCCCTCCCAGGACGTGGTGCTGGGTCTGTACTACACCACCCGTGACCGTATCAACGGCAAGGGCGAGGGCCTGATCTTTGCCGACACCGGTGAAGTGCAGCGCGCCTTTGACGCGGGTGAAGTCGATCTGAATGCGCGCATCAACGTGCGTCTGACCGAGTACACCAAGGACAAGGAAACCGGCGAGCTGATTCCTTCGACCAAGCTGTGGGAAACCACCGCTGGCCGTGCCCTGCTGTCTGAAATCCTGCCCAAGGGATTGCCCTTCTCCAACCTGAACAAGGCCCTGAAGAAGAAAGAAATCTCCAAGCTCATCAACGTGTCCTTCCGCAAGTGCGGTTTGAAAGAGACCGTGGTGTTTGCCGACAAGCTGCTGCAGGCGGGTTTCCGCCTGGCCACGCGCGCCGGTATCTCCATCTGTATCGACGACATGCTGGTGCCGCCCGAGAAGCACGACATCATTGCGCGTGCCCAGAAGGAAGTCAAAGAGATCGAACAGCAATACGTGTCCGGTCTGGTGACTTCCGGTGAGCGCTACAACAAGGTGGTCGATATCTGGGGCAAGTCGGGTGACGAAGTCTCCAAGGTGATGATGGCCAAGCTCTCCAAAGAGACTGTGACCGACCGCCATGGCAAGCAAGTCACGCAGGAGTCCTTCAACTCCATCTACATGATGGCCGACTCCGGTGCCCGCGGTTCTGCAGCGCAGATTCGCCAGGTGGCCGGTATGCGGGGTCTGATGGCCAAGCCTGACGGCTCCATCATCGAGACGCCCATTACCGCCAACTTCCGCGAAGGTCTGAACGTGCTGGAGTACTTCATCTCCACCCACGGTGCCCGTAAGGGTCTGGCTGACACGGCCTTGAAGACGGCCAACTCCGGTTACCTGACGCGCCGTCTGGTCGACGTGACCCAGGACTTGGTGGTGACCGAGCAGGATTGCGGCAGCCACAACGGTTACATCATGCGTGCCATCGTCGAAGGCGGTGAAACCATTGAATCCCTGCGCGACCGTATCCTGGGTCGTTCCGCAGCCGACGATGTGTTGCACCCTGAGAACCGCAGCGTGCTGGCCGTGGCCGGCGAGATGCTGGACGAAGACAAGATCGATGAGCTGGAAATTGCCGGCGTCGACGAAGTCAAGGTGCGCACCGCGCTGACCTGCGAAACCCGCTTTGGCATTTGCGCCAAGTGCTACGGACGCGACTTGGGCCGTGGCGGCCTGATCAACTTCGGCGAAGCCGTCGGGGTGATCGCTGCCCAGTCGATTGGCGAGCCCGGCACGCAGCTGACCATGCGTACCTTCCACATCGGTGGTGCCGCCTCGCGCGCTGCCATCGCCTCCAGCGTGGAAGCCAAGTCCAACGGCGTGATCGGCTTCAACGCCACCATGCGCTATGTGACCAACAGCAAGTCCGAGTTGGTGGTGATCAGCCGTTCCGGCGAAATCGTCATCCAGGACGAGCATGGCCGCGAGCGTGAGCGCCACAAGGTACCGTACGGCGCGATCCTGACGGTCAAGGCCGACCAGACCATCAAGGCTGGCGCCATTCTGGCCAACTGGGATCCGCTGACCCGACCCATCATTACCGAGTTCGCTGGTAAGGCGCATTTCGAGAACGTGGAAGAAGGTCTGACGGTTGCCAAGCAGCTCGACGAAGTGACCGGTCTGTCCACCCTGGTGGTGATCGATCCCAAGCGCCGTGGTTCTGCCAAGGTGGTGCGTCCGCAAGTGAAACTGATTGACGCCTCCGGCCACGAAGTGAAGATCCCTGGCACCGACCACTCGGTGACCATCGGCTTCCCCGTGGGCGCCCTGGTGCAGGTGCGTGACGGTATGGACGTGGGCCCTGGCGAAGTGCTGGCCCGTATCCCGATCGAAGGCCAGAAGACCCGCGACATTACCGGTGGTCTGCCGCGTGTGGCCGAGCTGTTCGAAGCCCGTTCTCCCAAGGACAAGGGCGTGCTGGCTGAGACCACGGGTACCGTGTCCTTCGGCAAGGAAACCAAGGGCAAGGTCCGCCTGCAAATCACCGACCCGGAAGGCAAGGTCTGGGAAGAACTCGTGCCCAAGGAGAAGAACATCCTGGTGCACGAAGGTCAAGTCGTCAACAAGGGCGAGTCCGTGGTGGACGGCCCCGCCGACCCGCAAGACATTCTGCGTTTGCTGGGTTCCGAAGAGCTGGCCCGCTACATCGTGGACGAAGTCCAGGACGTGTACCGCTTGCAAGGCGTGAAGATCAACGACAAGCACATCGAAGTGATTGTTCGCCAGATGCTGCGCCGTGTGGTGGTTGAAGCGACGGGTGACTCCGGCTACATCAATGGTGAACAGGTCGAGCGCTCGGAAATGCTCAACACCAACGACCGTTTGCGCGGCGAAGGCAAGATTCCTGCGGTGTTCACCAACTTGCTGCTGGGTATCACCAAGGCGTCCCTGTCCACCGACAGCTTCATCAGCGCGGCTTCCTTCCAGGAAACCACCCGCGTGCTGACCGAAGCCGCCATCATGGGCAAGCGTGACGAGCTGCGTGGCCTGAAGGAAAACGTGATTGTGGGCCGCCTGATTCCAGCTGGCACCGGTCTGGCCTACCACGAAGCCCGCAAGGTGCGCGAGAGCATGGACGACGCCGAGCGCCGTGCCATTGCCGATGCCGAAGCCGCTGAGCTGGCTGGCAACGGTGAGGTCGAGCACGAAGCCGCGGCCGACCATGGAGCCGCCGGCGAGTAAGCGCCTGCGAGCCCGGCAAGGGTGGCTGACGCAGCTGCGTCAGCTAGCCTTTGTGTAGCGCCCCAAGCCCTCTTCATGGGAGCTTGGGGCGTTTTACATGGTGCTGTGGGTTTATCAAGTATGCTGGCTTCATGAGTGCGTCTGTCCTGTTTGGCTTGCTGGCTGCCACCGGCCTGTTCTGGTGCGTGGGCCTGTACAACCGCCTGATGCGCATGCGCGCACGCGGCCTGGATGCGCTGGGCTCGGTGGAGAAGCACCTCAGGAGCTACACCAGCCTGATCAATGTGCAGTTCCCCGACGAAGAGGGCTCCTACATACCGCTGGAGTGGGCCGGCCTGGTGAGCAGCGTCAAGGGTCTGGATGCCCTGTGCCAGGCGGCCCGCACCGCGCCCTTGCAAGCACCGCCGCTGCAGGCGCTGGCGCACAGCGTGGATGCCATCGAGTTGCAATGGACCGCCTTGCGCGAACAGCCGGCCGATCTGGCTGGCCCGACCATGCCCGAGGCGATGCAAAAGCTGTGGGACGAGGCGGCACTCAAGGTGCGCATGGCGCGCGGCGGCTTCAACCAGATTGTGGAGCGTTACAACCAGGCGTTGGACCAGTTTCCGGCCAGCCTGGTGGTCAAGATGATGGGCTTTCAAGTAGCCGGTACGTTGTAAGAAGAGTGATGCAAAACAAGCAAGAACAAATACCCCTGTGGCGCCAGCTGCAGGCCACGGCCCAGGTGATTCAATCGGTGCGCGAGGGCCAGTCTGGCGGCGTGGCGGTGGAAGCCGTCGCATCCGAACTGCGCCCCGGCGTGCAAGCTCTGGCCTTTCATGCCTGGCGCAACCTGGGCCGGGCCGAGGCGCTGCGCAAGCAGCTCGCCAAGCGGCCACCGCCACCCGCCGTGGACGCCCTGCTGTGCGTGGCCCTGGCCCTGGCCTGGCAGGACGAGGGCGCACCTTATGACGCCTTTACCCTGGTCAACCAGTGCGTGGAGGCGGCCAAGCGCCATTCTGATACGCGGGCCCAGGCCAGTTTTGTCAATGCCTGCCTGCGCCGTTTTCTGCGCGAGCGCGAGGCCCTGGTGGCCAGCACCGACAACGACCCTGTGGCGCGCTGGAACCACCCGGCCTGGTGGATTGCGCGGCTGAAAAAGGACCATCCCCAGGGTTGGCAGGGGCTGCTGCAAAGCGCCAACCGCCAGGCCCCCATGACCCTCAGGGTGAATGCCTTGCAGGGCAGCGTGGCCGACTACCTGCGCGCGCTGGCTGAAACCGGCATTGCCGCGCACGCCGTGGGCAGCAGCGGCATTGAATTGGCGCGTGCCGTACCGGTGGGCCAGCTGCCCGGCTTCGCCACTGGCCGGGTTTCGGTGCAGGACGCCGCCGCCCAACTGGCTGCGCCCTTGTTGCTGGGCCTGCTGCCGCCAGCGGCATCGGCAACAGGCGGCGCACCGAGCAGCACGCAAGCGGGTGCGCCGCAGCGCGCCGCTGCGCGCGTGCTGGACGCCTGCGCCGCCCCCGGCGGCAAGACCGGGCATTTGCTGGAGCTGGGCGCAAGCCATGTCACGGCGCTGGACGTGGACGCCGCCCGCTGCGAACGTATAGGCCAGAACCTGGCGCGCTTGGGGCTGCAGGCCCAGGTGCTGACAGCCGATGCCGCCCGCCCCGACCTTTGGTGGGATGGAAAGCCCTATGACGCCGTGCTGCTGGACGCACCTTGCACGGCCTCCGGCATTGTGCGCAGGCACCCCGACGTGCGCTGGCTGCGTCGGGAAACCGACATTGCCCAACTCGCCGCCCTGCAAAAAAAGCTGCTGCAAGCCCTGTGGCCACTGGTGGCACCGGGCGGGCGACTGCTGTACTGCACCTGCTCGGTGTTTCTGGCCGAAGGCGCAGAGCAGGTGCAAACGTTTCTTGCACACCACACAGACGCGGTGCTGCTGCCCTCGCCAGGCCATTTAATCCCGCTAACCAGCACGAAAACAGGTGGCGTCCCGGACAATCAGCAGGGTGACCATGACGGATTTTTTTACGCCCTGCTGCAGAAACTTGCCGCTTAAGCTCGCCCTGCGCCTGTTGGTGGCCTGGCTGCTGCTGGCCGCCGGCGTGGCGCAGGCCCAGGTGGCCACCGATATCACGCAGCTGCGCCTGGAGCGCTCGGACGATGAGTGGCAGCTGTCCGCACAGCTGCAGTTTGACATCCCCTCGGTGGTGGAAGACGCGCTGGTCAAGGGCATCCCCATGGTGTTTGTCTACAACGCCGATGTGCTGCGCGAGCGCTGGTACTGGTACGACAAAAAAGTGCTCAGCACCGAGCGCCATATGCGCCTGGCCTACCAGCCGCTGACCCGGCGCTGGCGCCTCAATGTCAGCTCCGGCCCGGCCGCCAGCAGCGGCGTGGGCCTGGCGCTGAACCAGAGTTTTGATTCACTGGCACAGGCCCTATCGGCGATCAAGCGGGTGGCCAAGTGGAAAGTAGCCGACGGCGCCGAGCTCGATGCTGGCACCAAATACAAGCTGGACTTTCGCTTCAAGCTCGACCTGGGCCAGCTACCCCGGCCCTTTCAGATTGGCGCCCTGGGCCAGTCCGACTGGGATATTGCGGCCAACAGCCTGACGCCCCTGGTTGCCGAAAGCGGCAAATGAGCGATTCCAGTTTCGCCACGCTGCCCAGCGTGCGCCACAGCTCCCGCGCGGTGCGACGGGCGGTGACGATTGGCTCGGTCTGCGTGGTCTTGATCGGCCTGGTGCTGCTCTACATGCTGATGCAGGCCACCAACAACCGCGACCTGTACGAGCGCAACTACGCGCTGCTGTTTTCCGTCAACGTGGCGGTGGCCTCGCTGCTGCTGCTGGCCATTGTCTGGGTCAGCTACCGCCTCTTTGTGCGCCTGCGCCAGGGCCGTTTTGGCAGCCGCCTGCTGGTCAAGCTGGCGGCCATTTTTGCTCTGGTCGGCTTCGCACCTGGGCTGCTGATTTATGTGGTGTCCTACCAGTTTGTCTCGCGCTCCATTGAAACCTGGTTCGATGTGAAGGTGGAGGGCGCACTGGAGGCCGGCCTGAACCTGGGGCGGGTCACGCTGGACACGCTGTCCAACGAGTTCACGCAGAAGGTGCGCTCCGCCGCCCCCCAACTCAACGACGTCTCCGAGAGCGCCACCGGCCCCTTGCTGGAAAAAATGGTGGACCAGCTGGGAGCCGCCGACATCGCCATCTGGACCGGTAGCGGCACGCTGCTGGCCACCGGTGGGCAGACCCGCATCCAGCTCAGCCCCGACAAACCCAGCAGCGCTCAGTTTCGCAGTGCCAGGACCGAGCGTGCCATCTCCTGGATCGACGGCCTGGAAGACAGCACACCAGCCGCCCTGAGCAGTTCGCGCATCCGCGTGCTGGTGCCGCTGGCCGCCACCGGCCTGGGCCTGAACCCGGAGCCGCGCTTTTTGCTGGTCTCCAAGTCCCTGCCGCGCAACCTGGTGGCCAATGCGCTGGCGGTGGATGCCGCCAACCGCGAGTACCAGGAACGCGCCCTGGGGCGCGAGGGCCTCAAGCGCATGTACATAGGCACCCTGACCCTGAGCCTGTTTCTGGCGGTGTTTGCTGCGGTCCTGATGGCGGTGGTGCTGGGCAACCAGTTGGCACGGCCGCTGCTGGTACTGGCCGAGGGCGTGCGCCAGGTGGCCGCCGGCGACCTCACACCCAAGCTGGTGATGCAGGGCAAGGACGAGCTCGGTGGCCTGACGCGCGCCTTTGCCACCATGACGGCGCAGCTGGCCGATGCCCGCCAGGCGGTGGAGAACAGCATGGCGCAGGTGGACTCGGCGCGCGCCAACCTGCAGACCATTCTGGACAACCTGACCGCCGGCGTGATCGTGCTGGGGGCCGGGGGCGAGCTGCGCTCGGCCAACCCCGGCGCCACCCGCATCCTGAAGGCCTCCTTGGCCGCGCACATAGGCCAGCCCCTGGCCTCGATTGCCGGCCTGGAAATTTTTGGCCAGGCCGTGCAAGCCCAGTTTGCCGACTTCCAGCTGGCCAAGCTGGAACATGAGCCCGACCACTGGCAGCAAACCTTCGAGTTGGGCGGCAGCAACGCCCCCACGCATACGCCGTTTGACCGAGCACTGACCATCGTCGCCCGCGGCGCGGCACTGCCGGGGGACGCGCGCCTTTTGGTGTTTGACGATATTTCCGAAATTGTCTCGGCCCAGCGCGCCCAGGCCTGGGGCGAAGTGGCGCGCCGCCTGGCCCACGAAATCAAGAACCCCTTGACGCCAATACAGCTCTCGGCTGAACGGCTGGAACTCAAGCTCAGCGGCAAGCTGCAAGCGCCCGAGCAGCAGGTGCTCAACAAGTCGGTCAAAACCATTGTCGACCAGGTCGATGCCATGAAGCGCCTGGTCAACGAATTCCGCGACTTCGGTCGTCTGCCCGCCGCCGAGCTCAAACCGGTGGCGCTGAACGCCCTGGTGCAAGACGTGCTGCACCTGTATGAGAGCGAGTCCCAGCACGTGCCGGTGCTGTTGGAGCTGGACCCGGACTGTCCACTGGTGCGGGGGGATGCGCAGCAGCTGCGCCAGGTGATTCACAACCTGCTGCAAAACGCCCAGGATGCCAGCGACGCACCCGCGGCCAGCGGCGAGGCGCCTGGACCGATCGTGGTGCGCACGGTCTGGCAAGCGGCCAAGGGCCGGGTGCGCCTGAGCGTGCTCGACGAAGGCGGGGGCTTTGCCGAGGCCATTCTCAAGCGCGCCTTTGAACCCTATGTCACCACCAAACTCAAGGGCACCGGCCTGGGCCTGGCCGTGGTGAAGAAAATTGCCGACGAACATGGCTCGCGCGTGGACCTGGCCAACCGCGTGGTCGACGGAAAAATAGTCGGCGCACAAGTGTCGTTATCATTGCCTGTTGTAAATAGCTCACAGAGTTGAGTTGTGTAGATTTTCAAGGGGCTACGCGCACAGATGGCAAACATTTTGGTAGTGGATGATGAGCACGGAATCCGGGACCTGCTCTGGGAAATTCTGAACGACGGCGGCCACCAAGTGGAGCTGGCCGAAAACGCAGCACAGGCGCGTGCGGCACGTTTGCGCGAGCGCCCCGACCTGGTCCTGCTGGACATCTGGATGCCCGATACCGACGGTGTCACCCTGCTCAAGGAATGGTCCGCCACCGGCCTCCTGACCATGCCGGTGATCATGATGAGCGGCCACGCCACCATAGACACGGCCGTGGAGGCCACCAAGATCGGCGCTCTGGCGTTTCTGGAAAAGCCCATCACCATGCAAAAGCTGCTCAAGGCGGTGGAGCTGGGGTTGGCGCGCGGCACCCTGCGCAGCGCCGCCAAGGTGGATACGCTGCCACGCGACAGCGTGGCGCACGATGTCCATGTGGACGCCGTGCTCGCCGTGGCCCAGATTGCGCTGGACAGCGGCCCCCAGGCCAACCAGAGCTTTATGCTGGACAAGCCGCTGCGCGAATCGCGCGACGAATTCGAGAAGGCTTACTTCGAATACCACCTGGCGCGCGAAAACGGCTCCATGACCCGGGTGGCCGAAAAGACCGGCCTGGAGCGCACCCACCTGTACCGCAAGCTCAAACAACTCGGCGTGGACTTGAGCCGCAGCAAACGCAGCGGCCTCTGATTTTTGCAACTTATGGCGCTGTCTTGAAAGAGAGCCCATTCTTGCTGCTATAATGCAAGGCTTGGCCCGGTAGCTCAGTCGGTAGAGCAGAGGATTGAAAATCCTTGTGTCGGTGGTTCGATTCCGCCCCAGGCCACCAAATTGAGAAGCACGCACCAATGTGTTTCTTGATGACTGCGCAAGTGGTCACCATGCGGGAATAGCTCAGTTGGTAGAGCGATACCTTGCCAAGGTATAGGTCGAGAGTTCGAGCCTCTTTTCCCGCTCCATGGTTTATTTGTGAAAAGCCCGTCCGAAAGGATGGGCTTTTTGCTTTCTGGCGTTGGCTTTGAGGGGCATCGCTGCCGGGGCTGTTACACGGAGCGACATTTGTGTTGCATGCCCGGACTACTGGTGCTGGACCTACCTGTGGGCTTGCCAGGTCCCCTATCCATGCATTGCTCCTCAGGCTTGCCATTGTGTCCCCCCTGTGGCATCTTCATTGGCCCCCATTGGGCATGGCGGCGGGGACCGCTCGGCTGGGTTCGGTGGGCTTGAGGCAAATTCAAAATGGCTTTCTCACTTTGTGTCACGTGCAATCCCTTGGTCAAAGTAATTTGTTCTTCACACACGTCTATTTGTATATATTTTGCTTTACGTCATAAGCAAGTTGAATTGCAAACAATTCCAACCGCATGGCTGCCAACTACCGCATGCTCGATGACAGTACCAAGGTAGCCCCCTGGCCTGAGGGAATAGATCGGATTCGGGCAGTGCCAACAGCTCACAAATGCGCGACAGACCGTCTACCAGGCCGGCCACGCCGCGCAACTCCAGACGTGCGCGCAACAGCCACATGGCGACCCGCAGGTCGGGGCATCGCGCCAGCAGACCTTCAGCAGAGTTGGCCACTGCGTCCCAGTGAAAAGGACGCTCGCCTTTACGCAGGGGGCCCACGCCCTCTGAGTCATAGGCGCTGACCATGGCATCGAGCTCCTGGAACTCGGGCGTGTATTCCACGCCGAAGCGCGCCTGATCGGTAGTTCCGTCAGGGGCAAGCGATACCAAATTTTCTACACGTGCGGTGTTGCCCATAGGTTGTTAACCAATCAGAGTGTTTGAACGGTTCCTCATCAGCGTTGCGGCCTTTGGAGGGCCGCTGCACCGCGGGAAATTTCTTGTTTTTTTAGTTCGAACGCACTGTTAGTTACAACGTGCACTGAGAAGCACTTTATTTGTGCAACTTCCGTTTGTCAACACAATTGTGCTGCCATTCGTTCATTTATTCGCCGAATCGACTATGGAAAATCCATACGCTTGATTTTTAACAACTGCCAACGACAAACCTTTAGGCAGATATTCACTATTTCCATTGCATCCGGTTTTTCCGGTGTCGCCTTGCTAGCAGCCCTGGCTTTTAGCTGCATTGCTTTTTCTCAGAGCCGCTGGGAAAACAACGGTGACTGCGGTACCATGACAAAAATCCCAGGAAGAAAGTCCATGTTCAGCAGGTTTTTTGGCAAACGCAACAAGTCTGCCGATGTGCCAGTCAAAGAGGCGCAGAACACGCGCAGCCTTGTTGATGCGCAAGATGCACCCAACCTCGCTTGGGGCAAGTGGGATCGCGCCTTGGATGCACAGGATTCGCGTCTGCCCAAACCCGCTCACCTTGCGCCCAAAACCGGCGTGCCCGTCAAGCCGGTTTTTCGTACCACCACGTTTGCGGCACCGCTTTCCAGCCAGATCGGGTCTCTGGCGGATGCGGCTGCGTTGGCAGAGAACCAGATTGACTTCGAACTGCCCACAGCACCGCTGCCATTGGAAGAGCTGTCATTGGAACAGCGCAAGGTCCTGGCACTGGACACGGTGCAGGAGCACCACCAACGCATCGCTAACACCATCCGTACCTTGTGGGGCTACCGGGAGTGCAGCGTTTACATCAACCGCCTGATCATGGCAGGCGGCGATGGCATGGGCCACGCCCGTGTCGGCTTTAACCAGGATGCGGTGGCGGCCATGCTGGCGCTGTCGGACATCCATGATGAAGAGTTCGGCCCACCCTCGACCTTGAGTGGCGCCTTGGGCTTGTCTACATAGGCGACGCGACCCGCAGCGCGGCCCTTGTCAGCGCGCAGCGCTGGCCGCCGCAGATGAGGCCAGTGCTTTTTGGGCAAATTCGGCCCGCAGTGCGCGCAACTTTTCCCGCGGATCTTCCTTGGTGGTAGCCTGGTCCAACGCCATCTCGGCAATGAAGCGGCTAGGCAGTGCGGCTACCAGCTCCCGCCCTTTTTTGCGCCTACGCGCCCAGCTCACGGCCAGGCTACGCTGGGCCCGGGTAATGCCCACGTACATCAGGCGGCGCTCTTCCTGCAGCCGCGTGGCCAGGTCTTCGGCCACGGCCTCTTCATCGCGCACCACTGTGCCATCGGCGCCGCTATTTTCCTTGAGCTTGAAAGGCAGCACGCCCTCATTGACGCCCACCAGCATCACATGCGGCCATTCCAGGCCTTTGGAGGCATGCAGGGTGGAGAGAGTCACCACGTTCTGGTCCTTCTCGCGTTCACTCAAGGTGGAGAGCAGGGCTATGGTTTGCGAGACCTCCAGGAGGTTCTTGATCTCACGCTCATCGACACCGGCCACGCCTTCGACCTGGCCGCCACAGCGCTGCGCCATCCACTCGCAAAACTCGACCACATTGGCCCATTTGGAGGCGGCCAGGGTTGCGCTTTCCTCGCCGTCATACAGATGCTTTTCGTAGCCGATTTCCTTGAGCCACTCGGCCAGGAACAGGGTGGCGTTTTCCGCTCCTTCGGTATGGCGGGCGCGGAACTGCAGGTCGTTCACATAGCGGCCAAATTCGTGCAGGCTGCCCAGGGCCTTGCCGCTCAGAGCCGCAGCCAGCGAGGAGGAAAACAGGGCTTCGAACAGGCTGAGCTTGTACTGGCTGGCATACACGCCCAGCGTGCCCAGGGTCTGGTGGCCGATGCCGCGCTTGGGCGTGGTGACGGCGCGCACAAAGGCCGGGTCGTCATCGTTATTCGCCCAGAGGCGAAACCAGGCGCACAGGTCGCGGATTTCGGCGCGGTCAAAAAAGCTCTGGCCGCCCGATACCTTGTAGGGGATGTTGGCCTTGCGCAGGGCTTTTTCGAAGGGTTTGGCCTGGTGGTTGGCGCGGTACAGCACGGCAAAGTCGCGGAACTCACGGTACTGCTTGCCGTCGCTAGAGACGGCGCCATCGGCGCGCAGACTCTGGATACGCGCCACGGTCCGCTCGGCCTCGTGCTCTTCGCTGTCGGCGTCCACCACGCGCACCGGCTCGCCTTCACCCAGGTCGCTCCACAGGTTCTTGGGGAACAGCTTGGGGTTGGGGCCGATCACATTGTTGGCAGCACGCAGAATGGCCGAGGTGGAGCGGTAGTTCTGCTCCAGCTTGATGACCTTCAAGGCCGGAAAATCCACCGGCAGCTTGCGCAGGTTGTCCAAGGTGGCGCCGCGCCAGCCGTAGATGCTCTGGTCATCATCACCGACGGCGGTGAAGCGCGCGACGTCTGGCGTTTCTCCCACCAGCAATTTCAGCATCGCGTACTGCGTGGCATTGGTGTCCTGGTACTCGTCCACCAGCACATGGCCCATTTGCGCCTGCCAGCGGTGCCGCACCTCGGGGTGGTTTTGCAAGAGCTTCAAGGGCAGGCTGATCAGGTCGTCAAAGTCCACGCTTTGGTAGGCTGTCAAGCGCTCCTCGTAGTGACCCATGACGATGGCGGCCTGGCGCTGCCCATCGTCGCTGGCGGCGGCCAGGGCCTGCTCGGCATTCAGACCGGCGCTCTTCCAGCCGCTGATGGTCCACTGCCATTGGCGCGCGGTGTTGGCGTCCACCGTGCCGCCGGCGTCTTTCAGGATGCTGGTGACGTCATCGGTGTCCAGAATCGAGAAGGCCGACTTGAGGCCCATCACTGCGCCGTCCTGGCGCAGCATGCGCACGCCCAGCGAATGGAAGGTGCAGACCAGTACGTCCTTGGCCGGCTTGCCAATCAGGCTCTTGGCGCGCTCGCGCATCTCGGCGGCGGCCTTGTTGGTAAAGGTGATGGCGGCAATGCGCTTGGCCGGCATGCCGGTTTGAATGAGCCGCGCAATCTTGTGCGTGATCACCCGCGTCTTGCCCGAGCCGGCACCGGCCAGCACCAGGCAGGGGCCATGCAAATAGTCCACAGCATCTTGCTGGGCCAGGTTCATACCGGAGGGGGAGGCAGACATGCGGGTGGGAGGCAAACAAAAAGGCGGAGGCTGATCTTAACGGCTGGACGTTTTTAGATCGCCAAGGGATCCACGTCCACGGCCCAGCGTATCAATCCCTTGCAGGCCGGATCGGCGCGGGTGGCGTGCAGCACCTGGTGCCAGGCCGCCAGAAACTTCTGCAGGGCCGCGCGCGAGGGGCTTTCCACCAGCATCTGGGCGCGCTCCACATTGGCCACGCGCTGGATGCTCATGGGCACGGCCGGATAGACAAAGACCTGCTCCAGAATCACCTCCCAGCCCGGCCACTGGGCCATATCGCCCAGTGCGGCCTGGCGCGCCAGGTTCAAAAAAGCCTGGGCGGCCTCCTGCGTGCGCGCTTCAGCCCGCACCAGGGCCTGGGCGCTGAAGGGTGGCATGCCGGCCTGCTGGCGCTCCAGCAGTTGCTGCTCGGCAAAGGCCGGGTAGTCATGCGCCTTGAGCGCCGCATACAGGGGGTGGGCCGGCTGAAAGGTCTGGATCCAGACCTCGCTGCGCTCGCCCAGGGCGGCGTCGCGCCCACTGCGCCCTGCGGCCTGCATCAACAGACTGAACAGGCGCTCGGGCGCGCGAAAGTCGCTGGAGAACAGGGCGCCGTCCGGGTTGATCGCGGCCACCAGGGTGATGCGGCGAAAGTCGTGGCCCTTGGCAATCATTTGGGTGCCCACCAGCACGTCCACCTCACCGGCGTGCACCGCTTCCAACTGGGTTTGCAGCGTGCCCTTCAGGCGCGTGCTGTCGGCATCGATGCGGGCAATGCGCAGTGGCGCGCCTTCGGGGTATTCGGCACTTGCGGTGCCGGGTCGGCGCACGTCCGCCAGCAGCGTGCCCAGCTGTTCTTCGAGTTGCTCGGTGCCGCGTCCCATGGGCTCGATGTCGGGGTTGCCGCAGGCCGGGCAGGCGCGCGGTACGCGCTCGGAAAAGCCGCAGTGGTGGCAGCGCAGGGTGCGGTCGATCTTGTGGAAGACCCGAAAGGCGCTGCAATGCGGGCATTCGCTCTTCCAGCCGCAGTCGGCACAGTGCAGCACCGGGGCATAGCCGCGCCGGTTCAAAAACACCATGCACTGCTCGCCCCGGGCCACGCGCTCCCGGATGGCGTCTAGCAAGGGCAGTGAAAACACCGCCTTGCGCGGCTGGTGGTTCATGTCCACACGCCGCACCAGGGGCAGGCCGGCGGGTGTGCCGGACTGGGTGCGCATGGCATTGCGCGCGTCTTGATCGGCGGGTGCCGCAGGCATGGCCGGCAGTGCTGGCGCCGGCGTTTGTCCAATCCGGCTGGGCATGTGCAGGCGCAGGTAACGCCCGCCATCGGCTGCGGGGCGGCTCTGGTACCAGCTCTCCAATGCGGGCGTGGCCGAGCCCAGAATCACCTTGGCGCCTTCGAGCTTGCCGCGGTACACCGCCAGGTCGCGGGCCGAATAGCGCGCCCCTTCGCTGCTCTTGTAGCTGGGGTCGTGCTCCTCGTCCACCACGATCAGGCGCAAACGCGGCAACGAGGCAAACACCGCCATGCGCGTGCCCAGCACGATGCGGGCCAGGCCGCTGTGTGCGCTCAGCCAGCTCTTGAGGCGCTGCGGGTTGGTCATGCCGCTGTGCAGGGAGACCACGGCGTGCGCGCCATAGAGCGGCGCAAAGCGCGCCAGAAAGCGTGCCTCCAGCTGCGGTGTGAGGTTGATTTCCGGCACCATCACCAGCACTTGCGCATCCGGGTCGGCCGCCAACTGGGCCGCCACGGCGTGCAAATAGACCTCGGTCTTGCCGCTGCCGGTGGCGCCAAACAGCAAAAACGGCCCGCCTTCGGACTGGATCTGCGCCAGCACCTGGGCTTGCTCGGTGCTCAGGGTCTGGGCCGGCTGTATGGCTGCGTCTGCCAAGTCGACTGCCGGCGCCTTGCGCTTGAGGCGGCGCTGCATTTGCAGCGGCGAGAGGTCGCGCAGCTGCGGCGGCAGGGCGGCGAGTGCCACTTCGCCGACCGAACGCTGGTAATACTGGGCGGCAAAGATGACCAGTTGCTGCCAGGGCGCACCCAGCGGTGCGATTCCCTCCAGGGTGCCGGCAATATCGCGCACCTTCTCCGGGTCGATCTCGCCAGTGGCGTCTGCCGCGCTGGCTTCCCAGACCACGCCCAGGGTCTCGCGCCGGCCCAGTGGCACGCGCACCAGGGTGCCTGGGGGCAAAGGCTCTGGGCTGCGGTAGGTCAGCACCGGTCCCAACGCCGAGTGCGCAGGGGTTTGCACCAGAACGCAAAGCCAGGTGTTCATGGCGAAAAGAAGAAAAACGGCAAACCGGTCATAGAGCGTGGATGGCCGAGGCCGCTTGGGGTGCTTTGTTGATGTGAATCTGAGGAAAAGCAGCTAAGTGCTTGATTTACAAACCTTTTGTACTTAGTCCAAGATTTCTGTGGATAACTTTGTTTATATCTTGTCCAGAGCCGCCCCAAAGCCTTGTGCCACAAGGCTTTGGCTGAAATGCCCACAAAAAAAGCAAAGTTTTAAATCCTTATAAATCAACAACTTACAAGCGCTATGGAGTTTGTAGCGCGGCTCGCACCGTTTTTGCAATGCTGCTCTGCCGCATCACCTATTTTGTGCATAAGTGACCTTGCAGCGGGCTTGCGCAGGGCGCAAAACGTGGTAAGAAATCAGGCCCGTTGTGCCTTGGAGTGGCTGTGCACGGCTTCTACCAGGGCCGCCACATTGTCCGGCGGCGTGTATTGGCTGATGCCGTGGCCGAGGTTGAAAATGTGTGTGGCGCCGGTGCCACTGCCCTGGTAGGGCGTGCCAAAGCTGTCCAGCACGCGCGCCACTTCGGTGGCAATCTGGGCCGGTGGGGCAAACAGCACGTTGGGGTCGATATTGCCCTGCAGGGCCTTGCCTGGGCCGTTCTCAGTGCCGCCCACCAAGGCGCGCGCAGCACCCAGGTTCACGGTCCAGTCCAGACCCAGCACCTCGCAGTCCAGGGCTTGCATGTCCTTGA
>JAYVNF010000030.1:0-7583 GCA_043758575.1 Rhodoferax sp. | reverse complement strand
GGCGGTGCCGCTGGACGCCGTGCGCACGGATAAACCGCAGCCCTATGTGCAGCGCATTGTGGATGGTCGGGTGGTGCACCAAAGTGTCACGCCGGGCGCCAGCGGCGACTCCCAGGGCGCGGCCATGGTCGAGGTGCAGGGTGTGAGCGAAGGCGCTGAAGTGCTGCTGGGTGCCGTAGGCGCACTGCGCGAAGGCACGCTGGTCAAACGTGCCGGTACCTCCTGAATGTGGTTCACCCGCGTCAGCCTGAAGAACCCGGTGTTTGCCACCATGGTCATGCTGGCCCTGGTGGTGCTGGGCCTGTTTTCGCTGCAGCGCCTGCAGGTGGACCAGTTCCCCAATATCGACTTCCCCATCGTGGTGATCACCGCCGACTACCCCGGCGCCTCGCCCGAGGTGGTGGAAAGCGAAGTCTCCAAAAAGATTGAAGAAGGCGTCAACGCGATTGCCGGCATCAAGGCCCTGACCTCGCGCAGCTACGAGGGCCAGGCGGTGGTGATTCTGGAGTTCGACCTGGCCGTGGACGGGCGCAAGGCGGCCGACGATGTGCGCGAAAAAGTCGCCGCCATCAAGCCGCTGCTGCGCGCCGAAGTCAAAGAACCGCGCGTGCTGCGCTTTGACCCTTCCGCGCGCGCCGTCTGGTCGGTGGCCGTGCTGGCCGATGCCACGACCGCCAAGGGCAAAGTGCCCGACGCCGTGGAACTCAGCAACTGGGCCACGCAAACCTTGCAAAAACGCCTGGAAAATGTGCGCGGTGTCGGCTCGGTCACCATGGTGGGCGGCACGCAGCGCGAGATCAATCTGTACCTGAACCCGCAGGCCCTGGAGGCGCTGGGCGTGACGCCTGACCAGGTGGTGTCTGCCGTGACCAGCGAGAACCAGGAAGTGCCAGTGGGCACCCTGAACAACCTGCAACAGGAACGCGTGGTGCAGATCAACGCCCGCATGCAACGCCCCGAAGATTTCGGAAAAATCATTGTGGCGCGCAAGAACGGCGTGGCCATTCGGCTGGACCAGGTGGCCCGGGTTGCTGACGGTGCGCAAGAAGTGGACAGCCTGGCGCTTTACAACGGCCAGCGCACCCTCTTGATGAACGTGCAGAAGTCGCAGGACGAGAACACCATTGCCGTGGTCGACGGCCTGCAAAAAGCCCTCTACGAGATGCAAAAGCAGCTGCCCCCGGGCGTGCGCCTGGAGCAGATCACCGACGGTTCACGCGCCATCCGCGTATCCGTAGACAACGTGCGCCGCACCCTCTTCGAAGGCGCGGCGCTCACGGTGCTGATCGTGTTCCTGTTCCTGAACTCCTGGCGCTCTACGGTGATCACGGGCCTGACCCTGCCGATTGCGCTGATTGGCACCTTCTTCTTCATGAACATGCTGGGCTTCACCATCAACATGATCACGCTGATGGCGCTGTCCCTGTGCGTGGGCCTCTTGATTGACGACGCCATCGTGGTGCGCGAAAACATCGTCCGCCATATCGCCATGGGCAAAAACGCCTTCAACGCCGCACTCGACGGTACCCAGGAAATTGGCCTGGCGGTGCTGGCCACCACCCTGTCCATCGTGGCCGTGTTCATGCCCATTGGTTTCATGGGCGGCATCATCGGCAAGTTCTTCCACGAGTTCGGTCTGACGATTGTGGCCGCGGTGATGATCTCCATGTTTGTCAGCTTCACGCTGGACCCTATGCTGTCGAGCATCTGGCACGCCCCCCAGGCTAGCCACGAAACGCAGGACGGCCAGGCACGCGGCTGGTACGACAAGACCATAGGCCGCGTCACCGGCTGGTTTGCCTGGGCCACCGAAGAGATGGCCCATGTCTACCAGGACATTTTGCGCTGGGCCCTGCTGCACAAGCTGGCCACTGTGGCGCTGGCAGTGGCCGTGTTTGTCACCAGCCTGTTTATGCTGCCGCTCCTGGGCACCGAGTTCGTACCCAAGGCCGATTTTTCCGAGATGTCGGTGAACTTCTACACCCCGGTGGGCTCCTCGCTGCAAGCCACCGAGGCCAAGACCCTGCAGGCCGAGGCCATCATTCGCAGCTTCCCCGAGGTGCGCTACACGCTCTCCACCATCAACACCGGCACGGCCCAGGGCAAGATGTACGCCAGCGTCTATGTGCGCCTGGTGGACCGCAAGGCGCGCAGCCGCAGCGTGGACGAGATGGCGGTGGTGCTGCGCAACCGGCTGGCCGGCGTGGCCGGCATGACCGTCACCCACACCGGCCTGCTCGATGCGATTGGCGGCAACAAGCCGGTAACCTTCTCCATCCTGGGCAGCGACACCGCCGAACTGGAACGCCTGACGGTGCTGGCCTTGGACAAAATCCGCAGCACCCCTGGCTTGGTGGACCTGGACTCCAGCGTCAAACCCAACAAGCCCACGCTGGAGGTGCAGGTGCACCGCGACGCAGCCTCTGACCTGGGCCTGAACGTGGGCCAGATTGGCACAGCCCTGCGCACCCTGGTGGCGGGGCGCACCGTGGGCAACTGGCGCGCCCCGGACGACCAGACCTATGACGTCAACGTCCGCCTGGCGCCCGAGGCCAGAGACAGCGCGCAGGACCTGGAACGCCTGCCCTTTGCCATGACCAATGCCGACGGCAGCACACGCCTCGTTCGTCTGAACCAGCTGGCCAGCGTGGTGCCGTCCACCGGCCCGAACCAGATCAACCGGCGCGAACTCACGCGCGAGGTGTCGATTACCGCCAATGTCTCCGGCCGCTCGGCCGGCGAAGTGTCGGCCGACATCAAGACCGCCATGGACACCATTGCCATGCCTCCGGGCTACCGCTACCAGTTCAGCGGCTCGACCAAGGACATGGCCGAATCCTTCGCCTACGCAGTCTCCGCCCTGGCCATGGCCGTGATCTTCATCTACATGATTCTGGCCAGCCAGTTCAAGAGCTTTGTGCAACCGCTGGCCCTGATGACGGCCTTGCCGCTGACCCTGATTGGCGTGGTGCTGGCGCTGCTGATGTTCAACTCCACGCTGTCCATGTTCTCGGTGATTGGTGTGGTCATGCTGATGGGCCTGGTGACCAAGAACGCCATCCTGCTGGTGGACTTTGCCATCCGCGCCCGTGAGGAGCATGTCAACGAGGCCGGCCAGACTGTTCCCGGCATGGAGCGCAACGCCGCGCTCTTGATGGCCGCCCGCGTTCGCCTGCGCCCGATCCTGATGACCACCCTGGCCATGATCTTTGGCATGGTGCCGCTGGCCTTTGCCCTCTCCGAAGGTTCCGAGCAGCGCGCCCCCATGGGCCAGGCCGTGATCGGTGGCGTCATCACCTCCAGCCTCTTGACCCTGGTGGTGGTGCCGGTGGTCTACTGCTACATGGATGATCTGGCGCAATGGGCGATGCGCCATTTGCGCGGCGGCAAAGCACCAGCCCCGCCCACAGTCCCCTAAAATTGCTTACAATCCATCCACATACCCCCTAGGAGTATTTTTCATGCCTACCTTCGACGTTCAAACCGCCCGCTTCAACATGATCGAGCAGCAGATCCGCCCCTGGAACGTGCTGGATGCTGGTGTGCTGGCCCTCCTGGCCTCGGTGCGCCGCGACGCCTTTGTGCCCGATGCCTACAAGGTCCTGGCCTACGCCGACATGGAAATCCCTCTGCCTGCTGGCCAGTGCATGCTGGCCCCGCGCCTGGAAGCCCGCCTGCTGCAGGATCTGGCCATCAAGAAAACCGACAAGGTGCTGGAAATCGGCACCGGCTCGGGCTTTCTGACCGCGCTGCTGGCGCACCAGGCGGCCAGCGTGCTGTCGCTGGAACTCTCGGCCGAACTGGTGGCCCTTGCCAAAAGCAATCTGCAAAAGGCCGGCATTACCAACGCCGATGTGCGCCAGGGCGATGGCGCCCAGGGTGCAGCGGCCCACGGACCGTTTGACGTGATCATTTTGGGTGGCTCGGTGGCCGATGTGCCGCAGGAGCTGCTGCAGCAACTCAAGGTCGGCGGCCGCCTGGGCGCCGTGGTGGGGGATGAGCCGGTGATGTGCGCCACCTTTGTCACGCGCAACAGCGCTACCGATTTCCGCACTGTGCAACCCTGGGATTGCGACGCACCGCGTTTGCAAAACTTTGCCGAAAAGTCACGCTTCACGTTCTGAACCCAGCGAAGATCAAAGACCATGCCCATGATTACCCAGTTCCGCCCCAAAGACCTCAGCACCTGGCTGGCCCAGGCCGGCGAGCACGGCACACCCATCGTGCTGGACGTGCGTGAACTCGCCGAGCTGGGCATCGCCAGCGTCAAGGCCGAGGGCTTTACCCTGCTGACCATTCCCATGGGCACAGTGCCCATGCGCCTGGCCGAGCTGGACCCGGCGCTGCCGATTGCCTGCCTGTGCCACCACGGTGGGCGCAGCATGCAGGTGGCGCAGTTTCTGGCCAGCCGTGGCTATGACAACGTCGCCAACATTGCCGGCGGCATCCACGCCTGGGCCGCTGAGCTGGACCCCACGCTGGCCACTTACTGAGCACCGCCCGCCTGCACCCGATCTCCGACATACCGCAGACCACTCTCCGACCGATACCCGTCTACCCGAAAGCCAGCCATGAACCGCACCCGTACCAGCAAACCCCGCCCCATCGCCCTGCTGCCCCTGCTGGTCGCACTGGGAGCCGGCTTTGCCACGTCGGCACAAGCGCAAAGCCTGGTTGATCTGTTCAACGCGGCCAAGGGCTATGACGCCATCTACCAATCCGCCAAGTCGCAGGCCGAGGCCACTGCCGCCAAGGGTGAACAGGCCAAGGCCGGCATCCTGCCTACGGTCAATTTGGGCGCAGGCGCCAGTGCCACCAACCAGAGCAGTTCCCTGGCCTCGCTCAACGGCAACAGCTACAACACCCAGTCTGCCACGCTGGCCGCCTCGCAGCCCCTGTACCGGCCCGGCAACTGGGTCACTTATGCGCAGGGCAAAAAACAGTACGAAATCGCCCAGTCGCAACTGGTGGCAGCCGAGCAGGACCTGATCGTGCGCGTCAGCCAGGCCTACTTTGACGTGCTGGGCGCCCGCGACACCCTGACCTTTGTGCGCAGCCAGAAAGAGGCAGTAGGCGAGCAACTGGCCTCGGCCAAGCGCAACTTTGAGGTCGGCACCTCCACCATCGTCGACAGCCGCGATGCCCAGGCCCGCTATGACCTGACGGTGGCGCAGGAACTGGCAGCGGACAACGATTTGCGCGTCAAGTCCTTGAGCCTGGACCAGTTGGTGGGCAGCAGCGCCACGGACCCCAAGCCCCTGCGTGCACCCCTGGTGCTGAGCGAGGTGCAACCGGCCGATGTGAACTTCTGGGTGCAGCAGTCCGAAGCCAGCAGCCCGCTGATCCAGCAAAGCGCCATCGCCCTGGACGTGGCCAAACTGGAAACCGAAAAGGCCGAGGACGGCCACAAGCCCACGCTGGACCTGACCGGCAGCTACAGCGCCATCAACAACAACGGCAGCGCCACCTCCGCCGCCTCGTACACCGTCAACCAGGCCAGCATAGGCCTGAGCTTCAACCTGCCCCTGTTTGCCGGCTACTCCGTGCAGAACCGGGTCAAGGAAACCCTGGCCCTGGAAGACAAAGCCCGCAGCGACCTGGACACGGCCAAACGCACGGTGGCCCAGGCCACGCGCACCGCCTACTTCGGCCTGCAGTCCGGCCTGTCGCAGGTCAAGGCCTATGAAGCCGCCGAGGCCTCCAGCCAGAGTGCGCTGGATGCCAACAAGCTGGGCTATTCGGTGGGCGTAAAAATCAATATCGATGTGCTCAATGCCCAAAGCCAGCTTTACAGCACCAAGGCGACATTGGCCAAGGCGCGCTACGACGTGCTGGTGGGTGGCCTGAAGCTGCGCCAGGCCAGTGGCGTGCTCAAGGACGAAGACCTGCAGCCTATCAACGCGCAGCTGGCACCGTAAGCGACCCAGCTTCTTCTGCGGCAAGCTGCGGCAACCCCTATGCCCGCTGGAGCGTTGGCGAGATTGATTCACGAACCAGTGCTCCAGTCTTTGTAGGTGGCAAACGCACGCTACGAAGGTATTGAAGCAGTGCGAGTAGGAGCTCCGGTAGAAGTGTTGCACGTCAGATGCGGATCGTTTTGTTTTTTCATGTTCGTCCTCTGGGGGTGATTGCTATCAATTTGGTCACTTAACAACTTTGTTCTAAACCGCCGTCAGGCCACCGTCGACTAGCAGGTCGATGCCCGCAACGAAGCTGCTTTGGTCCGAGGCGAGGAATAAAGCTGCAGCGGCAATCTCCTCGGGGCGCGCCAAGCGTGCCAGCGGCGTCATCGCAGTGATTTGGTTTCTGGCTTCGGCCGCCCCCTCTTTGGAGGGGAACTGATTATTGAACATAGGCGTATCGACCGCCCCAGGGCTCAACACATTGGTCCTGATCTTCCGTTCTTTGAGTTCACTAGTCCAGGTCCGAGCAAATGACCGGAGCGCTGCCTTGGTGGCGCTGTAGACGCTGCGGCCCGCAAGGCCTTTGTTCTTCCCCGCGGACGCCACGAGGATGATGGAAGCACCATCATTCAAGTAAGGCAACGCCTTTTGAACGGTGAAATAAGTGCCGCGAGCGTTGGTGTTGAAGGTCTTGTCGAAATGCTCGGGCGTTGCTGCGGCGGTCATCGTCTTTTCGACGAAAGACGCAGCCGCAAAAATCACATCGATCTTGCCTTTTTTCGCGACGACTTGGTAAAGACGGTCGAGGTCATCGAGCTTGGCAATGTCGGTCTTTACGCCAGTGACGTTCGAGCCAATTTCCACGACGGCCTTGTCGAGCTCGGCCTGCCGACGGCCGGCGATAAACACATAGGCACCCTCTTCAACGAACCTCTTTGCGGTGGCGAGGCCGATACCGCTGCTACCCCCTGTCACGACGGCAATCTTGTTTTTCAATTGAAACAATATTTTCCTTTTTTGGGTGCGGATTCAGTGCGAATCCCGCCTCTGGTGAAGCGGGTGGCCGGTATGGCGTTCAGATTTGTGACCAACCGCCATCGACCGGAATCTCGGCTCCGGTCGTGAAGGTCGCATCAAACGCGAGGAAGAGGACGGCCTTGGCGATTTCCTGCGACGTCCCGAAGCGCTTCATGGGGTCCATACCGCTCGCATGTACCCTCATCTTGGCGGCCGCATCTTTGTCGGGGATCGCCTTGTCGAGGATGCCCGTGTCTATCGGGCCGGGCGTCACTGCGTTCACGCGAATTTCCCGAGGAAGAAGCTCAGCGGCAAGCACCCGGGCGAACGATCGCAGCGCAGCCTTGGCGGCTCCGTATGTTGCCTGGCCGGGCATTCCCTTGACGTTGGCGATTGAGGTTGTCAGGACGACAGCGCCTCCGCGCTTGATCAGCGGCGCGAGACGCTGGACCGTTGCGAGCCCTATGCCGCTGGTGCCACCAATAATCACCACCTTTTTATCTTGGTACCGTTGCATGTGTATTTTTCTTGTGAAGTTAGGGTTGCTTTGCAATTTAAGAACTCTTTGGTACGCTAATTAAATGCAAGGACGCTTTTCAAGGTATTTTTGAACTATGTATTTCAAAATACCTTGAAACCTCTGGATGATCATGTACTTCCGCA
>JAYVNF010000029.1:0-2402 GCA_043758575.1 Rhodoferax sp. | reverse complement strand
CAGTTCACGCAGGATGCCATCGCGCCATTGCGCCCAGGGTGTTTGCAGCAAAGCTTCGCGTCCCTTGACCGGCCCACCATCCACGTCGCCCAGCGCGCGGTAGTAGGTCAACACGGTGGCGTTCACTACCGGCAGCAGGCTTTGGTGCATGGCATCCACATAGCCCAGGCCGGGTGCGCTGTGGGCATCGCCGTACAGCACGTTGTCCCAACTCGGGGCTGGGCCCGGCCGGTCGTACAGGGGTTTTGCGATGTGGATGTTGGCCACCAGCCAGGGCGCGTACTCGGTGGCTGCAGCGGCCTGCTTTAAAAAGTCGGGCGCGTTCTGCACGACGCGTGCAGCCACAAAAAGCGGCAGCGCAACGATGGCCTGCTCGGCCTGCCAGCGCTCTACTTGCTGGGTCACGGTGTTGAAGGCGTCTACCTCCACGCCGTGCTTGCCCTGTTCCACCCGCAGCACGATCTGCCCGCCGTGCAGACGCTCGCCCAAGGGGTTGGCCAGGCGCCGCGTGAGCCAGGCGTTGCCCTCGGGCCAGGTCAACAGGCCTTCGCGCTCGGTGGACTCGGCACCTGCCGCGTGGAAGCCGTGGCGGCTGGCGAAGTAGTGGATGCCGGCCCAGGCTGACACGGTGGAGAGGCCCGCGCCGTAGTCGTCGCGGCAGCAGTAGTCCAGGTACCAGCGCAGGTGCACATCGCTGAGCTGCTGCTGGTTCAACCAGGCCTCAAAGGTCACCGCAGCCAGCACCTGCTTGAAGGGCGCTTGGGGCGATCGAAAGGCCGGCATGCGCCAGGGCGCGGCCTGGCGCGCTTGCTCCACCAGGGCCGCAAACCGGCGGTACTGCGCCAGCGTGCTTTCGCCTACACCCTGCAACGGCAACAGCCCTTCCTGCCAGGCGCCATTGAAGAACAGCCGCTCCTGCGGGCTGTGGCACAGGTGGCGCTCGTCGTACACCCAACGCCCGGCGACACGGCGGCGCAGGCCCAGCTCTTCAAGCAGGTCTTGCACCTCGGGCGCGTCGTCACCCGGCAGAGGTAAATAATGCGCGCCCAGCGGGCAGGCGATGCCATTGATACTGCCACCGCGGGCGTTGCCACCGGCCTCGTCTTCCAGCTCCAGCAGCGCAAAGTCATCCATGCCGCGCAGGCGCAGGGCGCGCGCCGCCGCCAGGCCGGACACGCCGCCACCGGCAATCAGCACGCGGGTTTTGCGCAGCACGGTGGGCGCCAGCCAGCGTGTGGTGTCGCGCAGCAAATGGCCGCGCGCGTGGTTGATGCCGGTGAAGCCGCCTTGTATTTCTGGCGCGGTGTTGCAGCCGGCCAGCGACAGTGCCGCACCCGCGGAGGCGGCGAGAAACTGGCGGCGGTCTGGGGCGCTGGAGGACATGGCCTTGGTGGCTATGGCAAGCGATCAGCCCGCATGGTGCGTGCAGTGGTCCGTCACCACCTGCGCCAGCCAGTCCATCACCACACGCACGCGCTTGGACTGGTTGCGCCGGCTGGCATAGACCAGCGACAGCGGCATGGGCCGGGCCTCGAACGCCGGCATCAATGTGAGTAATTGACCCGAGGCCAGAAGGTCGCGCAGCCCCACATAGGGCGCCTGGATGATGCCCAGGCCGGCCACGCAGGCGGCCTGGTAGGCCTCGGCGTTGTTGACGCTGACCTGACCCGGCATGGCCACACTCTTGTCGGCCTCGCCCTGCAGGTATTCAAAGCCACCGGACTTGGAGCCCAGCACCGCCACGTAATGCACCAGGCGGTGCGCGGACAAATCGGCCACGGTTTGTGGTGTGCCAAAGCGCGCCACATAGGCCGGGCTGGCGGCATTCACCATGCGCAGCGCACACAGGGGCCGGGCAATCAGGCCGGGGTCGGGCTTGCCGGCACGCAACACGCAATCAAAGCCCTCGCGCACCAGGTCCACACGGCGCTCGGTGCTGCTCACCTCCACCTCCAGCAGCGGGTGCGCCTGCAGCAGCTCGGGCAGGCGCGGCAGCACGGCGTTGCGGGCCATGATGGTGCTCATGTCGATGCGCACCCGGCCGCGGATGGCGTTGGCACTGCCTTGCTGGAACATGGTTTGCAGCTCGTCCATGTCGGACAGCGCGTCGCTGCAGCGCTCGTAAAAGGCCTGGCCGTCCTGCGTCAAGAGCACCTTGCGCGTGGTGCGGTGCAAGAGCCGCGCGCCCAACAGGTTTTCCA
Source organism: Rhodoferax sp. (assembly GCA_043758575.1). Lineage (GTDB taxonomy): Bacteria > Pseudomonadota > Gammaproteobacteria > Burkholderiales > Burkholderiaceae_C > Allorhodoferax. The sequence continues at coordinate 201 of JAYVNF010000029.1, read as the reverse complement.
GCTGCTGCACCGAGGTCGACACCGTGGCCCGGGGCAGGCCCAGGTGGTCGGCGGCCTGGGTAAAGCTGCTGAGTTCGGCCACGCGCGAAAAAATGCGCATGTGTTCCAGAAGGTTCATTGTTTGAGTTTACTGAACAAAGCAATCAGATATGGGTGCTTTATCAGGTCATTCGCAATCAATAGACTCCCACCCATCGCATC
>JAYVNF010000028.1:0-7602 GCA_043758575.1 Rhodoferax sp. | reverse complement strand
TCAGGGCGGCATCGGCGGGCGTGTCCTCACTCGGGGTGATATGTTGGTAGGAACCCTCCACCAGCTCCTCCTCGCTGTAGCCAGTCATCTCGCATAGTTTGCGATTGACCCGTAGCCAGCGGCCTTGCAAGGAGGTGTGGGTCATGCCTACGGCTGCGTTTTCAAAAGAACTTTGAAAAATCCTGTATTTATTGCGTATACTGGTTTTTTGCATGGCCTTTTTGTCTCCTGAGGCTTTTCATTGTGCCTAAGTGCCTGTTGGTCGAGTTTATTTATTTTATCGACGAGGGAATAAATGCGAGCCTGGCGGCGTTCACTCCTATGCACACACTTTGGTGCAGCCCTTACTGGAGAACCCCCATGAACCTTTCCTTCCCTCGCCTGCAGCAGCTCAGCGCCGTGGTCGCACTCAGTGCGGCCCTGCTGGGCGGCTGCGCCGCCATGGCCAGCGCCCCCACCATGCTGTCCAACGGCGTGCTGACCGGCCCCAATGGCATGACGCTGTACACCTTTGACAAGGATGCCGCAGGCAGCGGCAAGTCGGTGTGCAACGGCCCCTGCGCCAGCAACTGGCCCCCACTGATGGCCACTGAGACCGACAAGGCCAGCGGCGACTACAGCATCGTCAGTCGCGACGACGGCAAGAAGCAGTGGGCCCTGAAGGGCAAACCGCTGTACTACTGGGCCAAGGACAGCAAGCCTGGTGACATGACGGGTGACGGCTTCAACAAGGTCTGGCAGGTTGCCAAGCCTTAAGCCAGCGCCAAGCCCTGAACCGGCCATACTGCAGCTACCATGAGTCGCCAGTCCATTGTTGAGCACCTGCCGGGCCTGCGCCGTTACGCGCGGGCGCTGACGGGTGACGCCTGGGCGGCCGACGACCTGGTGCAGGACACGCTGGAGCGGGCCTGCTCGCGCTGGCGCTTGTGGCTGGCGGGCAGTGATTTGCGTGCCTGGCTGTTCACCCTGATGCACAACCTGTTCATCAGCCAGCTGCGCCAGCTGCAGCGGCGTGGTCCGGCCGGGCGCAGTGTGGACATCGAGGAGGTGGCGCACGTGCTGCAGGCGCCGGCAGCGCCCGCGGGTCTGATGCTGGATTTGCAGCGTTGCCTGCTGCGCCTGCCGCTGGACCAACGCGCCGTGCTGTTGCTGGTCTGTGTGGAAGAGATGAGCTACGAAGAAGCGGCCAAGGTCACTGGTGTGCCACTGGGCACGGTGATGTCGCGCCTGTCCCGGGCGCGCGAACGCATGCGCGAACTGCTGGACGAACCGGCTGCTGCCAGTATTTCCACGGCCAGCGCAGAGCCGGCCTCCAGACGCACGGTACCCGTGTTGCGGCGTTTGAAATGAGATTGCGAGCATGGCCATGACCACCCCGCCCGAACCCACCGACACCAGCGACGCCAGCGATGTGGCGCTGGATGCGGCCCTGCGCGCCCTGCACCGCGAAGTGCTGGAGGAAGCCCTGCCGCCGACGCTGCTGCAGGCGGCCCAGCAGCTGCAGACCCGGCAACGGCAGGCCGCGCAGGGTCGTCAATGGGCGGGCATGGCCGCAGCGGTGCTGCTCTCCTTTGGCGTGGGCTGGCTGGCCCATTCCCAACTGGGCGCGCAGGATGCCAGCACGCTGGCGCGGCGCGGCGTGGAACACGAGTTTGTGCGTCAGGCCGGCTTCGCCTACACGGTGTACCAGCCGGAAAAACGCCACCCGGTGGAAGTGGCGGCCGTCGAGCAGGAGCACCTGGTGCAGTGGCTCTCCAAACGGCTGGGTCGGCCCTTGAAGATTCCCAATCTGGAGCCCCAAGGCTTTGCCCTGGTGGGCGGGCGGCTCTTGCCCGGCGACAGCGGTGCGCGCGCGCAGTTCATGTTCCAGAACCCGGTCGGTCAGCGCATCACCCTGTACCTGGGGGCGCTGGAAAAAGCCCGCTCCGCTGACACCCAAAGCGCGCAGTTCCGTTTCGAGCCCGATGGCGCGGTGCCCAGCTTCTACTGGGCCGAGCAGGGCTTTGGCTATGCCCTGTCGGGCCAGGTCGACAAGCCTACGCTGATGGCCCTGGCCGACAGTGTGTACGCCCAGCTCAGCCGGGACTGATCACAATGTCCGAGCAGGGATAGGCCACGCAGGGCAGGGCGTAGCCCTCCTGCAGCTCCTCGCTGCTCAGGCCGGGCCATTCGATGGCGTAGCGCACCGTGCCCTTTTCCAGTTTGCCTATGCAGGTGCGGCAATTGCCATTGCGGCAGGAGCTGGGCCAGTTGGAGCCGCCCATTTCCAGAGACAGCAGCAGTGTCTGGTCACTGGGCGCGTCCACCTGCGGGCCATCGGGTGCGGCCGTGGCGGTGTACCAGTGGGGGGCCGGGTTGTCGTGTTCCATATGCGCCCAAGCATAGCAAGCAAATATTGATGCCTTATTCGCACACAGGGGTTAAGCTGCGCTGAATAAGAATCCATAAAGGGCGGCGTATGCAAGAGGACACAGCGCGCAAAAAATCGCTGGCAATCTGGCTGGAGCACATGGCCTGCGCCGTCTTGCTGGCCGGTCTGCTGCAACTGCTGTTTCTGTATTCGCTGGGGCAGGGCTTGCCCCAGGTCAGCGGTTTGCTGTTGTTGCTGCTTATTGCCTTGCTGTTCTGGGCGGCCCTGCGCCAGTACAAGCAGGAACTGGCCACGGCTCAGGCCGCACTGGCCGCTTTGAACCAGGCGCTGGAACAGCGTGTGGCCCAAAGAACCGCCGAACTGGAACGCCTGGCCACCACCGACCCCCTGACCGACGCGCACAACCGGCGCTTTCTGCTGGCCCGCGCCGAGATTGAAATCGCCATGGCCAAGCGCCAGTCGCATGCGGTGTCCATGGTCATGTTCGACATTGACCACTTCAAGCACATCAACGACAGCCACGGCCACAACGTGGGCGACCGGGTACTGGTGTGCCTGAGCCATGCGGTGGGCCAACAGCTGCGTCTGGGTGACACCTTTGCGCGCGTCGGTGGAGAAGAGTTTGTGTTGCTGCTGCCGCGCTCGGATGCCGAGCAGGACTGGCAGGTGGCGCAGCGCCTGCGCGCCATGATGGAGGCGCTGCAAATCCGCGCCGGTAACGATCTGGTGTTGCACATCACCGCCAGCTTTGGTGTGGCCACGCTGGACGCGCACACCAGCACGGTAGAGGCCCTTTACGAGGCCGCCGACCGGGCGCTTTACGAAGCCAAGAACGCCGGGCGCAATTGCGTTGTGGCCCACGCGGGGAGCGCGGGAGTTCTACTTCATTCGTCGTGAAGCCGGGGTGTGGACAAGCCCTCGGCGGGCTCGCCGGTATCGGGGTCTATCCAGTCGGCAATGCCGATCTCGTCTTCGGCCTCTTCCAACGACTCCCCCGGCGCGTCGTCATCGTCCACGTCAACGCTGCCCATCTCGGCCAGCGCCTCTTCCATGGTGGCGTAAGGCCCGAGCTCCTGCGCGCCGTCGGCGGCCTGCCAGTAGTAGCCGTCGGGGCGGTGCACCAGCTCGCCGAGTTCGACCTCGGACACGGCCTCGTCTTCGGGGGCCTGCATGGCCTCCTGGAAGGACTGTTTCTTGGGTGTGCTCATGTCAGTACGCGCTTGGCCGCGTCCTTGGAATGGTCCTGGATTTTTTCCTTGTGGCGCATGACCTGGCGCTCCAGCTTGGCGGCCATGTCATCGATGGCAACGTACAGATCCACATTGGAAGACTCCGCAAACAAATCGGCTCCCTTGACGTGCAGCGTGCACTCGGCCTGCCGGCCATCTTTTTCTTTGTGCTTCTCTACCGAAAGCGTCACCTTGGTGTCGACTACATCATCAAAGTGGCTGGTGATCTTGTCAAGCTTGGCGGTTACATAGGATTTGAGTGCTTCGGTGACTTCGATATGGTGTCCGCTGATGGTCAACTTCATGTTCTATCTCCTGTGGGTGGGGCCTGAAAAAAAACCGCTTCCTTGTTCTCGGGTTCAGCATAGCAGGTGGCGGCCCTGGTACGACCTAAGATGCGCGCCATGGCTGGCACCAATCTTGCGCCAAAGCAGCAAAGTGTCACACAACACAACACAACGAGATGGAGACATCCACCATGGGACAACCCTGTTTGCGCCGCCACTGGCGTGCGGCCCTGTCCAGCCTGCTCTGGCTGGGGCTGGCCTGCGCCCAGCCACTGGCCTTGGCCGCCACCTTCACCGTAGGTGTGCTGGGCCTGGAGGACGACACGCGCTACCAGCCGCGCCGCCTGGAGCACAGCTACCCGGGCCAGCCCAGCGGACGGCCGCTGGAGGCCGCCAGTGTGGCGGTGGACGAGTCGGCTCTGGAGCTGGAGGCGGTGGGCCACAAGCTGGTGGTCAAGAGCTTTATGGCGGCCAACGCGGCCGACCTGCCACGCGTGCTGGCGCAAATGAAAACGGCCAAGGTGCAACATGTGTTGTTGGACCTGCCGGACGAGGCCTTGCCGAGCGTGTTGGCCGCAGCGCCTGCGGCCCTGGGGCCGGCCCTGCTGTTCAACATCGGCTCCGCAGCGGATGCGCTGCGCGGCAGCGCCTGCGTGGCCAACCTGCTGCACACCTACCCCAGCGAAGCCATGCGCAGCGATGCGCTGGCGCAGTTTCTGGCGGCACGGTCCTGGAGCCAGGCACTGGTGCTGTACGGCCCGCGCGCGCAGGACCAGCTGCAGCTGGCCGCCTTCCTGCGTTCGGCCAAACGCTACGGCGTGAAGGTGGTAAGGAGCACGCCCTTCAAACTCTCCAGCGACCCGCGCGAGCGGGAACTTAGCAATGTGCGCCTGCTCAGCAACGACAAGAGTTATGACGTGGTGGTGGTGATAGACAGCGACGGCGAGTTCGCCCGCGGCGTGCCCTACAACACGCAGTGGCCGCGCCCGGTGCTGGGTGCCAGCGGCCTGTCGGCTCTGGCCTGGCACCCGCAGTGGGACTTGAACGGCGGGCCCCAGCTCTCGCGCCGCTTTGTGCGCGCCGCGCACCGGCCCATGAGTGGGCAGGACTGGGCCGCCTGGGCCGCCGTGAAATCCATTGTCGGGGTGCTGACTAACAGCCCCAAGGCCAGTGTGCAGGAGCAGCTGCAAAGCCTGCGCAAGGGCGAGGTGTTTGTGGACGGTTTCAAGGGCCCGCGCCTGTCGTTTCGCGCCTGGGACGGCCAGCTGCGCCAGCCCGTGTTCCTGGCCTATGCCGATGGCGTGGCCGCCGTCGCGCCCTTCGACGGCGTGCTGCACCCCACCGAAGTGTTGGACACCCTGGGTGTTGATGAAAAGGAAAGCACATGCCGCACACGTCCCTGAACCTGACGCAGCAACCCGAGCCGCAGCTGCCACCGAGGCAGGAGCCACAGCGCCCGCCCTACCTGCTGCATCTGGCGCGCGCGCTGCGCGCCGTGGTCGGGCGCGAGCTGCTGAAGTTTTTGCGCCAGCCCTCGCGCCTGGCCTCCAGCCTGGTGCGGCCACTTCTGTGGTTTGTGGTGTTCTCGGCCGGCTTTCACAATGTGTTTGGCGTGGCCATCATTCCGCCTTACGAGACCTATGTGGAATACAAGGTCTATATGCTGCCCGGCCTGTTGGGCATGATTGCGCTTTTCAACGGCATGCAGAGTTCGCTCTCCATGGTCTATGACCGCGAGATGGGCGTTATGCGTTTGCTGCTGACCGCGCCGCTGCCGCGCGGCTGGCTGCTGGTGTTCAAGCTGCTGGCCTCCACCGCGCTCTCACTCTTGCAGATGCTGGTGTTCCTGTTGATCGCCCTGGCCTTTGGTGTGGAGGCCGATCTCACCAACTGGCTGCTGGCGGTTCCCGTGATGGCGCTGGGCGCCACCATGCTGGCCGCGCTGGGCCTGATGCTCTCGGTCTACATCAAGCAACTGGAGAACTTTGCCGGCACCATGAACTTTGTCATCTTCCCCATGTTCTTCGTCAGCACCGCGCTCTACCCGCTGTGGAAGGTGGAGGAGTCGGGCGCGCTGTGGCTGGTGCAGATCGCCCAACTCAACCCCTTCACCTATGTGGTGGAGCTGATCCGCTTTGCCCTGCAAGGCCAGTTCAATGCCCAGGCACTGGCCGTGGTGTTGGTGGGTTGTGCGGTGTTTTTTGGCCTGGCCCTGCGGGGGTACGACCCGCAGCGCGGTTGGACCAAACAGCGCGCTTGAAGGGGTGAGCATGCGAATCTGTTTGCCGGGCCTGCGCGCCCTTTGGAGGCGCACGGCACCCTGGGTGGCACCGTTGGGCGTGGCACTGTGCTGCGCAAGCGTCGCCCAGGCCGGCGTCATGACGCGTGCGGCCATGGAAAAGGCCTTCCCCGCGCCACTGGTGGTCGGTGAAAAAGAGCGCGACCTGCCGGTCTGGCCGATCTACGCCCAGGACCTCACCAGCACCACCATCGCGGCCTATGCCTTTGAGTCGATCGACTTTGCCGCCATCCCCGGCTTCTCGGGCACGCCCTTTAATTTGCTGGTGGCGCTGGACAAGAATGGCAGCTTCATGGACGTGCGCGTGCTGTCGCAGCACGAGCCGGTGTTTCTGGATGGCCTGGGCGAGGCGCCGCTGTTCAAGTTTGTCGAGCAGTACAAGGCGCTGTCGCTCAAGCAAAGCATCAAGATCGGTCTGAACCAGAGTGGTTCGGGCAAGGCCAACAGTGCCAATGTCTACATCGACGGTGTGGCCAAGGCCACGGCCTCGGTGCGCATCCTGAACCAGAGCCTGCTGGCCGCCTCGCTCAAGGTGGCACGTGCCAAGATGGGTTACGGTGAGGGCAGTGAGCCGGACCTGGTTGCCCGCATACGCCCCGAGGTGTACCGCGTCATGGACTGGGCGGCATTGGTCAAGGCCGGCCTGGTGACACAAAAAGTTTTCAAGAATGCCGAAGTGGAGGCCGCCTTCAAGGGCACGTCGGCCGAGGGCCTGGATGACGAGGGCCGGCGTGCCCCCGATGCGCCCTTTGTGGAGCTGAGCTTTGCCCACCTCAACGTGCCCAGCGCGGGTCGCAACCTCCTGCCTGCAGCCACCTGGGACTACCTGCAAAAACGCCTAGAGCCGGGCGACCATGCGCTCTTGGTGATGAGCCGGGGCCGCTACCAGATCGTGGCCGAGGACTTCCAGCGCGGCACCGTGCCGGACCGCCTGACGCTCAAGCAGCACCAGCTGCCGCTGGAAATGCGTGACCTAGATCTGGACACCACGCTGAACCTGCCGGCGTCCATGCAGGGTGCTCAGTGGCGCGTGTTCCGCGTCATCGCCCCGGCCGGGCTGGACCCGGCGCTGCCACTGGACTTTGAGCTGCTGGTCACGCGCAGCAAGGGCCAATTCATGCCCGAGGTGGTGAACAAAAGTTTTGCCTTCAGCGCGCAGCTGCCCGATGACTATGTGCAGGCGGCCAGCGCCGACAGCAAGACCTGGGTGCTGAGCTGGACCTCGCGCTGGTGGGAGTTGCTGATTCTGGTCATCGCGCTGGGCCTGCTGGCCTGGGCCCTGGGCAAGCCGCAGTGGCTGACGCAGAGCCAGACGCGGCTGCAGCGCTTTCGCACCGTCTACCTGCTGTTCACCCTGTTCTTCATCGGCTGGTATGCGCAGGGTCAGCTCTCCATCGTGAACTTCACGGCCGTCAT
>JAYVNF010000027.1:0-2410 GCA_043758575.1 Rhodoferax sp. | reverse complement strand
GCGGGCCTGCGGTTTTTCTGTCTGTTCTTTTTGGGCTGGCTGGGCTTGGCGCTGGAGGTGTTCACCTCAGTGGTGCTGCTGGTGCTGCAGTTCTTTCTGGCGGATGCGCGGCCCGCCGGTGCCTCGACGCTGGCGTTTCTGTTCGAGCAGCTGTACAACGCGCTGGCCTTCCCCTGCGCCTATGCGCTGGTGGTTCTCCCGCTGCGCTGGCGCCTGGGTGCGGTGCTGGACTTTGCGCGGGCCGAGCACGGCGTGCTGTTTGTCGGGGCCGCCTTGTTGGCCAGCAGCCTGTCCGCCGCTGCCGGTGTGGCCGGGCTGGTGTACCACGGCACGATAGCCCCAAGCCAGGCCAGCGAGGTGCTCACCAGCTGGATGACCGGCGACTTCATAGGCGCCATCACCCTGGCGCCGCTGCTGCTGGTGCTGGTGCTGCCGCGGGTGCGTCACTTCATCAAGCGGGGCGGCTGGCGCCCTGCACACCAGCAGCCCGGGCGCATGGGCTTTGGCCGCATGGCCTTGCTAGCCGCGCTGATGGTGCTTACCGCTTTGGTGCTGGTATTGGGTGTGCCGCGCCTGTTGGGTGTGAACCAGCAGTCGCCCACGGTGGCGCTGCTCTTGCTGCTGCCCTTGGCAGCGGTCACGCTGCGCTTCAATCTGCGCGGCGCCGTGCTGGCCATCCTGTTGTTGGACAGTGGCCTGGTGCTGCTGGTGGCCTTGCTCCACCAGCGCCAGTGGGCCCTGCAGTACCAGCTGGAAATGATTTCCATCGCCCTGGTGGGCATCTGGCTGGGGGGCGCCGTGGAGGCGCGCAACCAGCTGGTGCTGCAGTTGCGGGACTTCTCCAGCGTCTCCAACGACCTGCTCTGGGAAGTCGACCGGGATGGCGTGCTCAGCATCAAGGGCCGCATGGCCAATCAGATTGCCTTTGCACCGGGCAGCGATTGGCGCGCTCTGCTGGAGCCGGTGGCGCAACCGCAGATGGCGGCGCTGGAGCAGGCACTGGGCCAGCGCCAGGCCTTTGCCAATCTGCAGTTTTCCTTGGTGTCGGGCATGCAGACGCCGCGCTGGATGAGCTTCAACGGCACACCGCTGTGGGATGAGTCGGGTGAATACGTGGGCTACCGTGGCACGGCCAGTGACATCAGCGACGCGGTCAAGGTCAAGGCATTGATGGAGTCCTACAACCAGCAACTGGTGCAGGAGGTGGCCCAAAGAACGGCGGAGCTGCACCGCATGAATGCCGAGCTGGTGTTCAAGGAGCAGCATGTGCGTATCCTGCTGGCGGCGGCGCCGGTGGGCGTGCTGGAGCTCGACGAGGGCGGCCATTGCCACTACCTCAACGCGACCTGCAGTGCCCTCAGTGGCCGCAGTCTGGAACAGGCCCAGGGCATGCACCTGCTGGACTTTGTGGACGCGCAGGACCGCGAGCGGGTGGCACTGGCCTGGAATGAGCGGCAGCACCTGGAGGCCGCGCAGTCGCTGGAGTTCAGACTCAGCCCCAGCCAGACCTGGTGTGCGGCCTATTGGATCAAATTCCAGCAGGCGCAGGACCAGGGCGCACGCACCATCGTGATCTTGGCGGACTCGACCCAGCAACACCAGCAGGCCGAGCGCCTGTGGGCCATGGCCCACACCGATGTGCTGACCGGCCTGCCCAACCGCAACCTGTTCATGGACCGCTGTACCCAGACCCTGACCATGGCCAGGCGGCGCGAGATGGGCGCGGCCGTGCTGTGGATCGACCTGGACGGCTTCAAGGCTGTCAACGACAGCCTGGGACACGCCGCCGGTGATGTCCTGCTGCAGCAGGTGGCGCAGCGCCTGAAAAGCCGGGTGCGCGACAGTGACACCGTGGCCCGCATCGGCGGCGACGAGTTCGCCGTGGTCATGGCCGACCTGGACAGCGCGCAGGCGGCCGAGCAAGTGGCGCAGGAGCTGGTGCAAAGCCTGCGCACCGCATTTGATTTGCCGCAGGGCGTGGTGCACATTTCGGCCAGCATCGGTATTGCGCTGTACCCGTTGCATGCCGAAAGCGTGGAGGCCCTGATGCGCTTTGCCGACATTGCCATGTATGGCGCCAAGCACGCCGGCAAAGACCAGCTGCTGGTGTGGAGCGAGGGCCTTCCGGTGCCGGGCGACAGTGCCAGCGGCTTTGCCGCGCTGTCCGGGCTCAGCCCAGCAGCATCCTGACATGCTCGTTGAGAAAACGGCCTTGGGGGTCGAGCTTGCGCCGCAGTGCGCGGAAATCCTGGGCGCGCGGATACAGCGCCGTCACATCGTCCGTATCCAGAAAATGCATCTTGCCCCAGTGCGGGCGCGAACCATAGCGGCGCAGGATGGCGTCCACATCGCGCAGGTAGTTCCAGTAGTCCACGCCGGGCTGGCCCGAGACCGATAGCGTGATGCTGTC
>JAYVNF010000026.1:0-22053 GCA_043758575.1 Rhodoferax sp. | reverse complement strand
CGTCAGGTCTGACAGGTTTCGCATCATGATCGATTGTCGCTCACTATTTCATAGCAAACACCGATTGGGCTTCGTTTTGTGCTGAGTAGTTACCTTTTTTTATTTAAATGGCGGTTTCCCTGGCGGGGCTTTTGTAGCCCCCTTTCCCCCCGCCCCTTTCACCCCCACCGGGGTGAAAGGGGCGGGGGGAAAGGCGGACAGCCGATTTTGCTTTTTCACTTCGGCCAGGGCCTTACGGGCGTGGCGGTTGACGGCGCTTTTCGCGTGCTAGCTTCTTGCGCCCTCACCTTCTCCCCTTGGCGGTCTATTTGTTAGTTTTGTCTCCGACGCTCGGAACCAGAGGCGTGCAATCTGCGCCCACAAAGAATTTGAAAATGCCCCCTGATTAATTCCGTATTCGGCGCGAGGCAACCAAATCGGCTGTCCGCTTTGGCTCCCCTTTCACCCCGATGGGGGTGAAAGGGGCGGGGGGATAGGGGGGCCTACAAAAGCCCCGCCAGGGAAATCTCCAAAAAAGAGAAATGCCCCAAAAGTACCCATGCATCAGCAAGTATCCAATCTCGGTTAAATTCACCCCATGCTGTCACCCACCCGAGAACAAAAGGCCCACCCCCCGGCCTTCTCCAAAGCCGAATTCCGAACCGCCCTGGGCATGTTTGCCACCGGCGTCACCATCGTCACCGCCCGCACCGCCAGCGGCACACTGGTCGGCCTGACCGCCAACTCCTTCAACTCGGTGTCGCTCTCCCCGCCCCTGGTGCTGTGGAGCCTGGCGCAGTCGGCGGCGTCCATGGAGGCCTTTAGCACCGGCTCGCACTACGCCATCAACATTCTGAGTGCCGACCAGCAGGAGCTGGCCCGCCAATTTGCCACCAAGGGCGTGGACCGTTTTGCCGGTGTCGCCCATACGCTGGGCCATAGCGGCGCGCCGCTGATTACCGGGGCCGCCGCCACCTTCGAATGCTTTAACCGCAGCCGCTACGAAGAAGGCGACCACGTCATCTTTGTCGGTGAAGTCGAGCGCTGCGAACACCGTGTGGGCGCCTCGCCCCTGCTCTACCACGGCGGCAAGTTCTACGCCGAGCACCCGCTGTAGGGGAGCGCAGGACTCAAGCGATGTTGCTGTCTGCGTCGGTTAATGCACTGCGGTAGGCACCGCAGCCAATCAGCAACTCGTCTGACAGCGGCAACACATAGCTGGACTTGCCGCGCACATCGCCGGTAGCCAGGTTGATGATGTTGTACTCGACCCAGCCACCACCCTGCTCGCAGCGGTGCCAGGCATCGTCCAGCAATTGTTGGGCGTCTACCCCGGGCGCATCGAACAGGCTGCTACCCACCCGGTTCACATCGGCGCCCATGACGCGGTAGACCCCGCTGCGGTCAAACACAAAGATATACAGGTCGCGGTCCACAAAGCCGCTGTTCTTGTCGTGGAAGGCGGTGAAGGCGGCGTCAAAGCCGACTGCCTGCAGCAGTTCATAGGCCTTGTTGGTCAGGGCCAGCGCTTCGTCGGCGGTGCCCTGGCGCAGCTGGATATAGGTGACGGCGCTTTCCAACTGGCGCGAGCGCTGCATCAAACGGCTGGAGCGGTGCGAGGTGCGGTCCACCAGGCCCGAGTTTTCCACCGTAACGCGGTCCAGATCGCCCACCGCCTGCACCACTTCGGTAAGCGCAATGCTTTGTTTGGTGCTGCCGTCGGCCATGGCCTCCACATTGAAGGCGATCTCGGAGATGCCGGTCACCAGGCTGGTCATCAGCCCGCTCACGGCCTCGATCTCGGTCACGGTCTCGGCCACGCGCGAGGAGGATTCGGCGATCAGCGTGCGCACCTCGGCCGCCGCACCCTGGCTGCGCCGCGCCAGGTTGCGCACCTCGGCGGCCACCACGGCAAAGCCCTTGCCTTGCTCGCCAGCACGGGCCGCCTCGACAGCGGCGTTGAGGGCCAGCAAATTGGTCTGGAAGGCAATGCCATCAATCGTGCCAATGATCTCGCGCATGCGTGCCGAGGTGGTCTGCAGGGCCGTCATGCCGCTGACGGTCTTGCCCATCAGCGCGCTGGCGTTGCCGGCCTCGGCATGCAGGCTCTTGGTCATCATGCTGACCTCCTGCGCCGCCTCGGAGTTGCGCGCCACCGTGTCGCTGACCTGGCCCACGTTGGAGGCGGCTTCCTCCAGGCTCACGGCCTGGGCCTGGGTGCGTTGGGACAGGGAGTGGCCGTCTTCCACCAGTTGAGCGCCCACGTGGGTGACCATGCTGGAGGCACTGCGCACATCGGCCACCAGGGTCGACAGCACATTGAGCATGTTCTCGAATTCCTTGCTGATGCTGGCCAGCTCATCGCTGCCGGGCACCTCCACATGCACCGCCAAGTTGCCGCGCGTGCCCTCCGATATGGCCATGTTCAGGGCGCGAATGCTGCGCACCGTGGCCACCGAGAAACATAGGATCAGGTACATCACCAGCAGCAAACCCAAGCCAGCCAGGCCGCCCAGCAGGCTGGCCTGCCAGAACGCCCGTTCCTGGCGCGCCTGCAGCATCGCGATCAGGCGCTCCGACGCGTCCCAGCCAAACAGGCGGGCGCCGGCCAGCACCTGCGCCGCAGACCGTTCCAGTGCTGCAATCGATTCGCCTGTGGCCGGCTGGCCGGCCAAGCTGCGCACTTGGGCGGTAAACGTGGTGCTGGCGAGCAGCGCTTCGCGCCCACCCCGGGGCAGCACGGTTTCGCCGGCACGCTCCATGGCGTCCAGGTTGTCGGTCACGGCCTGCACCTGCGCATCCAGCACACCGGCCATGTGGACCAGCACGGTGGCCCGGGCCACCTGCTGCTCCGGCGGCGGCTCCAGCAAAGTGGAAGCCTGCGCACGGATGGAAACCACGGACTCGATCCAGGCCAGCGAGCGCACGGTCAGGATGTCCTGCAGGAAATACGATTCGGCCAACGGGTCCATGACCAGCTGGCTTTGCTCGCCAATGCGACCGACCAGCCGCTGCAAAGCCTTGCTGGCGTCGCTATAGGCCACACGTGCCGCCTGCGGGTCGGCACCGGTCGTCAGCAGTGCTTGCAGCGCTGCATGCTGGGCCTGCCACTGCGTGGCCCAGCCTTGTTCGGGGTGCAGCGCCGACCAGGCGTCCAGCGCCGCCACATCGGTTTGTAGCTGCTGCGCCAGGGTGGCGCGGGCCTTGTCCGCATCACCCTGGCCGCCCGATGCGGCGTCGGGGCGCAGCTGCTGCACATCGGTCAGCACCACGGTGGCCAGCCCGACCGCCCGTGCGCCCACCGCCTCGTCGCGTGCGGTGGTGTAGTCGGCAAACAGCGTGGACATCTGCAGGTAGGTGATCACCACCAGCGGCAGACCCAGCAACAGGGCCGTGGTCGCCAGCTTGACCGGCATGCGCAGGCGCTGCATCAAGGCCACGCCGGGCGCTAACCAGGCTGCGGTGGTGGAGTTTGATGGTTCAGAACGCATGGTTGTTTTTAAAAACTCCTGGGAGCGCTGGCGCTACAGTGGGTCGATTAAATAGTAACCTTTTTGGCGCTCAGCCCGGCGCCAAAACACGGCTTATTTCTGCCTTTAGCCGCTGCAATTCCAGCGGTTTGACCAGGTAACCATCGGCCCCTGATTTTTTGAAACGGGCGGCGTCACCCGGCTCATCGTGGGCGGTGGCCATGATGATCGGCATGTGCCCGCCCTCGCTGGCCTCTTTGGCCCGGATCGCCGCCAGCGCCTGCAGGCCGTCCATATTGGGCATCATCACATCCATCAGCACCAGGTCCACTTGTATCTTGGCCAGGCATTTCAAGGCCTTTTCGCCGTCCGCCACCACCATGCCGGTATGGCCCAGCTGGGTCAGCAAGCCCACCAGCAGACGCTGGTTGATGATGTTGTCTTCGGCCACCAATACCTTCAGGGCCCGGCCCGCGCTAGCGGCCGTTGGGGGAGTCACACTGGTCATAAAAATAGCTAGCCCTCGCTTGTACAAAATTGCCGCACCAGCGTTTCGCACGCACTGGCGGCCTGCTCAAATTCCAGTTCGGCCATGGCCTGGTCCAGCGGCTCCATGGCTTCGGCCAAAGCGCCGCCCAGGCCCTGGTGCAACAGCGCATGCAATTCCATGGCCTGCATGTCCGAGCGCTGCAGCGCCCGCAGCAAGCCCTGCAGCTGCTGCTTTTGGTCTGGCGCCAGGGCGCTGGCGGCAGGCTGGGCCCGGCCCCGGCGCTCGGCGCTGTGCAAACCGGCTGCGGCTTGCTGCAGCAATGGCAGCTCGCGTTGCAGCGCCTGCGCCAGTTCGGCCACCAGCATCTGGCAGGAGGCCGTGCCTTGCGGCGCGTGCACCCATTTTTCGGCCTGGGCCGCCAGTGCCGACAGCGCCGGCGCGCCCAGCGTCGCGGACAGGCCCTTGAAGCCGTGCAAGTCCCGCTGCACCTGGGCCAGATCGCCAGCCTGCAGCCCTTGCAGCAGGCGCTGTGGCAGGTCCGCCGCATCGGCAACAAAGGCGGTGATGGAGCGCTGCAGCAGTTGCTGGTTGCCGCCCATGCGCGCCATCGCCTGCGCGATGGCCAGACCGTCGTGCCCATCGACGGTGGGGGCCAGTTCCGCTGCAGGCTGTGCGGCTGGCAGCGCCACACTGTCGCGCAGGGGCCTTGCAGGCGTGGCCCAGCGGGTGTGGGCCACCAGCGTTTGCACCAGATGCTGCAGGTCAAAGGGTTTGCCCACATGGTCGTTCATGCCGGCGCTCAGGCACTCTTCACGGTCCGAATGCATGGCATTGGCGGTCATGGCGATCACCGGCAGGTCCGCATAGCGGCTGTCAGTGCGCAGCAGGCGGGTGGCGCTCAGACCGTCCATGACCGGCATTTGCAAATCCATCAGCACGGCATCAAAACCGGGCTGTGCCGCATGGATAGCCTCCAGCCCGAGTGCACCGTTGTCGGCCAGCACCACCTGTGCACCTTCGGCCTGCAGCAGCTCCTGCGCCACCTGCTGGTTGATCGGGTTGTCCTCCACCAGCAGGATGCGCATGCCGGCCAGGCGCCGCGGTTGCGCCTGCAGCTGGGTCGCCAGCAGTTTGGAGCCGCTGCGGGCCTGCGCCAGTGCCTTGGAAAACATGGGCGCCGTAAAGGGCTTGACCATCAGGCCGTTGAGCAGCTCCTGCTCGCGGTCGCTGCGCTGGGCCAGGGCATCGCGGCTTTGGCGGCTCAGCAGGATCAGCTGCGGCGCCGGGCGCGCGCCATACAGGCGACGCACATTGCGCAGGGTCTCCCAGCCGTCCATATCGGGCATCTCGGCGTCCACAAACAGGGCGTCCAGCGCGGCGCCCTGGGTGGCCAGATTGGCGCGCAGCCAGCTCAGCGCTTCGCCGCCGCTGGCGGCCTGCTCCACCACCCAGCCCAGGCTGCGCATCATGGCCGCGCTGCTGGCCAGGGCATGCGGGTTGTCGTCCACCAGCAGTGCCCGCACCAATGGAGCGGCCAAGGCCGGCGATCGCACGTCGGCGGGCGCCGGCTGCACAAAATCGGCGGGCTTGAGCTCCAGCGTGAAGCTGAAGGTGCTGCCCTGACCGAGCACGCTGCTGAGTTGCAGCTCCCCGCCCATCAGGCGGATCAGGCGCGTGGAGATCACCAGCCCTAAGCCGGTGCCGCCAAAGCGCCGCGTGGTGTTGGACTCGGCCTGGGTGAAAGCATCGAAAATACGCGACTGATTTTCCGGCGCAATGCCAATGCCGCTGTCGATCACGGCCACTGCCACCTTGACCCGCTCGGGCGTGCGCGCCAGCAGGGTCCAGCGAATCACCACCTGGCCTTTTTCGGTGAACTTGACGGCGTTGCCGCCCAGGTTGATCAGGATCTGTTTGAGCCGCATGGCGTCGCCAATCAGCTCGCGCGGGATGGCCGGATCGACCTCGAACAGCAGGTCCACATTGCGGTTGCCCAGATTGGAGGACAGGATGACCGACAGGTCGCCCAGCAGCGTGTCCAGCAGGAAGGGCTCGGGGTTGAGCTGCATCTTGCCGGCCTCCACTTTGGAGAAGTCCAGGATGTCATTGAGCAGCCCCAGGAGCGAGCGCGCCGCGCCCACGGCTTTGTCAGTGTAGTCGCTCTGCCGGACATCCAGCACGGTGTTGCGCAGCAGCTGCAGCATGCCCAGGATGGCGTTCATGGGGGTGCGGATTTCATGGCTCATATTGGCCAGGAACTGGCTCTTGGCCACGCTGGACTGTTCCGCCAGCAGCATGGCTGCGCGCAGGGACGACTCGTATTCCTTTTGCTTGGAGATGTCGTAAATCACGGCCAGATGGCCCTCCAGCGCACCCTGGGCATCGCGCATGGGCGAGAAAATCAGGCTGGCCTTGAAGCGGCTGCCGTTCTTGCGCACCAAGGTCCACTCCTGCTGCTCACGAGTCTGCACCACCTGGGCAAACACCTCTGGCACGTCCGGTGTATGGCCCACCACCAGCTCCAGGGTTTCACCCAGGGCGGCCAATTCCTGCTGTTCAAAAAACATGCTGGCACGGTGCTGCTCCACCATCTCGGCAGCGGCAAAGCCGAGCAGGTTCTCGGCGCCCTTGTTGAAGACCCGTATGCCCTGGTCCAGCCCCAAGGTCACCACGCCCACGGCGGTGGCCGAGTCGAGCACGTTTTGCAGGGTGGCCGTGGTCTGCGCCAGTTGCTGCTCGGCGCGCTTGCGCTCGGTGATGTCCATGTGGGTGCCGTAGACCCACAGCGGACGGCCATCGTCCAGACGCTGCGCCAGCCGGCCCTTGGCCAGCACCCAGATCCAGTGGCCCTGCTTGTGGAGCATGCGCACTTCGATCTCGTAGCCCTCGCGCTCGCCATCCAGATGCGCCTGCATGGCCTGGGACGAGGCCACCAGGTCATCTGGATGCACCAGGCGCACCCAGGTGTCGTAGCCCAGCGGTTCCAGCTCTGCCAACGTGTAGCCCAGCATGCCCACGTACTGGTCGTTGTACATGCTGGCGCCAGTCTGCACGTTCCACTCCCAGGTGCCCACGTGGGTGCCTTCCAGAATGTCCTGCATGCGCTTTTGCTCGGCACCGCGCTGGGCGCTGGTGAACTCCACTTCACGCTGCGACAACTCGTACTTGGTCACATCCTGGAAGGCGCCCACCAGGCGCACCGGCCCGCTGTCGTCAAAGCCGACCTCGCAGAAGATGCGCACCCAGCCGGGCTCGCCCTGCGCATTGCGAAACGCCACCACCAGGTCCCAGGACTGGCCCTCCTGCTCGGCGCGCTGCAGGGCCTCGCGCACGCGCTGGCGATCCGGCTCGGGGTAGTAGTCCAAGGCCTCTTGCTCGCTGGGCTGATAGCCCGCGGGCTTGCCATGGATGGCGCAGGTCTGGTCGCTAAAGGTAATCGTGCGGCTGGCAATATCAAACTGCCAGGCCCCCACACCGGCCATGCGACCGGCCCGGTCCAGAAAGGCCTCCATGTCGCGCAGGCTGATCTCCACCTGCTTGCTCTCGGTGATGTCTGTGTGGATGCCGCCTATCCACTCGGCGCGCCCATTCGGCGCGCGCGACATGACCTTGGCGCGGCTTTGGATCCACATCCAGCTGCCGTCCTTGCGCAGGATGCGCACATCGATGGACAGGTCCTCGCTGCGCCCCGTCACCAGATCCACCAGGGCGCGGTGCATGCGCTGGCGGTCCGCCGGGTGCAGGCGCTGCTCCCAGAACGCCGCCACAGTGGGCAGGACTTCTTCCCGTGAAAAACCGATCATGCCGCACCAGCGGTCGTTCCAGCGCTGCTCACCGGTCTGCAGATTCGACTCCCAGCTGCCCACATTGGTGCCGGTGAGAATATTGCTGGCACGTTCTTTTTCCAGCACCAGCGCGGCCTTGGCCAGCACCTCTTCGGTGATGTCACTTTGCACCGACAGATAGCCCACCACCTGGCCCTGGCTACCCAGAATCGGGATCACCTCCAGGTCCACCCAGTAGTCGCGCCCACTCTTGCTGCGCTGTAGCACCTGGATTTCCACCCGGCGGTCCTGCGCCACCTTGCTGTCAATCGTGTCGGCCGTGGCCGGATCGGCCAAGGGGCTGTGCAATAACTGGCTGGGCCGTTTGCCCACAGCGTCCTCGGCCGTGAAGCCGCACATGCGGGTAAAGCCCTCGTTGACCCAGGTGATCTTCCATTCGGTGTCGGCAAAGTACACCGCATTGAAGGTGCGCTGCGCCACCATGGCCAGGCGCTCCAGGTCATGCGTCATGCCGCGCGCCAAGGCCAGCGCGTGCGAGCGCCCGGCCATCAGCAGCCACAGCACCATGGCCGCCAGCACGCTCAGGCCCGCGCCCAGCACCGCCGCCTTCAGGTGCTCGCGCGGGTGGTAGGTGGCCTCAAAGGCCGGCGTGGAATTGGCGCGCAGATAGAACACCTGGTCGGCCAGCAAAATCGGACGCAGCACCGAAAAAGCACTGTGCTGCGAGCGCTGCAGGCTCAGCACATCCTGCACATTGCCGCTGGGCATTTCGCTGTCGTAGACCAGGCTGCCCGCATCCAGAGCGGGCTTGTCAAACAGCTGGTAATTGAGCCATTGCGAGTCAAAACCAGCGCCGCCGGCCATCAACTCGGAGACCACCACCGACGCGTAGATCCAGCCGCGAAGGAGTAGCACGCGCTCGGCTTCGGTATCCGGAATTCTGCCGGTAGCGTAGATCGGTAGCAGGAACAGGAATGCCGGGCGCTGCAAGCTATCCTGCAGCAGGCCTATGCGCGCCGTCATCGCCGGTATGCCGGAGCGCATGGCTGCATCGGCGGCAGCGCGGCGTACGGCATCGGAGCCAATGTCATAGCCCAGGGCGGCTTCATTGCGGCTCAAGGGCTCCAGGTACTTGACCACATACAGCTCGGGTGCCAGCCCCGCGCTGTGCACCTGAAACTGTGGCGCCGCATCTCGCCGCGTACGCGCCACAAAGGCCGGCAGCTCGGCCCGCCGCACCCGTTCGATATAGCCCAGGCCATGGAAACCGGGGTAGCGCAGGCGCTGGTCGCGGGAGTCCACAAAGTGCTGGAACTCGGCCCGCGATACATCGTCACTGGCCAGAAACAGGCCGCGCAAGCCGTTGAGCAAATGGTCCAGATCGGAAATCTGGCCTTGCAAATTGGCCTCCAGTTGCTCGGTCTCGTGCATGAAATGGGTTTGCGCGTCGGCATAGGCGGACTGGCGCGCCGCATTCGCGTACCAGACTGTGGCCACCAGGCCCAGACCCATGCACAACAGGGCTACCAGCAAGGGCGCGCGGTAGTGCAGGATGCGCAGCGCGCGCGGCTCCCACTGACCCGCGCGCCCCCCCGGGCGGCCGCGCTGCCGCAGCCCGACCAGGACCCCCAGCCGCAGCGCGGTGGCCAAAGGCATACCGGCATACAGCAGGATTTCGACCATGCCGGACGGCATTTAGATGACGCTGTCCAGGCTGTTGCGCATGGCGGTCTGTGCCACGGCGTCCAGCGCACCTTCGTCTACCGCCTGGCCCGATACCAGGCGCAGGCGGCCGCTGGCCAGCAGCTTGTCGATCGAGCGCCGGGTCATGGAGTGGGTGGCGCCAAACGCACCGGTGAACAAATACAGGGTGCCGTGCGGGCTGGCCCAAGTCAGCTGGGTGCGAATCCACTGACCCTTGACCTCCATCTCGACCCAGGCGCCCAGTGTCAGGTCTTCGACTGCGGTGGGCTCCAGGGCGCTTGTCTGCTGCGGCCCGGCCGGTGCCGCTTGCGGTGTGGCGTCGCGCTCGGCGGGGCTGTCCTGCAGCTCCACGAAGTTGGAGGCCAGGGCTTCTTCCGGCGCCATCCAGGGGTCGCCGCCGACCACCGGGTGCACGCGGTCGGCCAGCGCTGGCTCGGCCACAGGCGGCTCTTGGGCCGCTGGCGCCAGGTCCGCCGGATTGGCGCGAAACACCTTTTGGTGAATCGCCATCAGGGCTTCCAGAAACACGCTGGTGCGGGTCACCGGGTAGTGGATGGTCTCCAGCCCTTCGCGCAAGGTGGTCAGCAGGCGCGGTACCACGCGTGTCAGCTTGGACGGGCTGGCACGGGCCAGCTCGGGATGCGCGCTCCACAGCAGCGCCGGAATCAGCGCCTCAAAGCGTTCAGCGGCGGCCGACCCAGCGCCCTGCTTGATGCGCGCCTGCGCCACCACCTGGGCCCAGGGGCCGCACAGGAAGTCGGTCACCACTGCGGCGACCTTGGCCGAATCCGGGTGGCTGTCTATGCTGCGGGCAATTTTTTCGGCCAGCAGATTGCGCGCCTCCACATGCTGGAGCAGGTCGACTGCGACCTCGCGCTCCCTGGCCGTGGCCTGGGCCTCCTGGCTCCACTGCAAACGCAGGGCCGCCAGCTTGTGCTCAAACACCTCAGCATTCTCGATGGGCGCCTGAAACAGCGGCCCCAGGGAGGCCTGCAGGTCGCTCACAAAACGCTCAAAACCCGGGGCGCTGACGGACTCAAAAGCCAGACTGCGGTGGGTCAGCTCGTGCAACAGGCGCCGCGCCGGGTGCTGCTTGTCGGTGAAGAAGCGCGGGTCCACCAAGGCCAGGCGCAGCAGGGCCGGCTCCAGGTTGCGAACCACCTGGCGCACCGGCTCCAGCAGGCGCGGATCGCGCGCCATGTTGTCCACCATCAGCGTCACCACCTCCAGGCTCAGGGCCTGGGCAATGTCTTTGGCGCTGCGGCGCAGGGCCATGCGCTGGCCTTCTACCGTGTGCGCCTGCGGGTCCGGTTCGGCGCCCGCGCTGCCTCGGCGTTGTTGCAGGCTTTGCACCACCCGCTCCACCTGCTTCATCTCGGTCAGCGCCTCCAATGCGGCGGGAACCGTGGCATCGAACTCGGTGCGCAAGCCGCCGGTGCTGGCCGGGCCCGTACCCGATGCACCAGATTCACCGGCTTCAAACTGCTGCGCAAACTGGGCCGCGAACTGCTCGACCCGGTTGGCGCTGGACTGCGGGGTCAGCTCGCCCGACAGCAACTGGCGCAATTTGTCCAGGGTCAACAGCGCCTCGTCCCGGCCACGCACCCGAATCGCCGCCGGCGCTGCGTGCCCCGGAGCCACCGGCACGGACGGGACAGCCGCATCGGCACTGCGCCCGCCTGCTGCAGCCCACTGGCCTGGGTGGGCAGCAGCTGCCGCGCCCCCATGGCTACCAAACCCCACCGGCATGGCATAGGCCACCGGCAACACACCCTGTTGGCGTAGCTGGACGCACAGGGCCGTATACAGCTTGCGCAACTCCACGGCCAGTGTGGCCGACATGGCATTCAGCCACAGCAGCTGCATGCTGGTGGGCACCAGGGTCTGCTCGACCACGTCCTTGAGCGCCTGCACATAGATTTCCGGGCGCAGCGGGTTGTGGTCGGCGCGCACCATGGACAGGCCCTGCAGCGCACACATCAGGGTGTTGAGTTCGCTCAGGCTGGCCTCGGCCAGCTGGGCTGCGGACTGCTGGATACGGGCCAGGGTGACGCTGGTTTGCACCTGCGCTTCGTCCATCAGCTCGAGCTGGTCAAAGTGCACCTCCGCCACCGACAGGGTGAGCGCCTTTTTGCCCTCATGCGGGCCGGCAAAGGCCTTGAGCAGGGCCTGCGGATAAGCGGCACACAGGGTGAGCTCCTGGCGGCGCAGCTGGTTGGCAGCGGTAGCGACGGCGTCGCGCTCGCGCAGATCGCGCAGGGCAGCTTCCTGCGTCTGCAGTACCTGGCGGGTGGCTTCGATCAGCTTGCCCATCAGCACCTTGGAGCCAGCTGCGGCCTCCTGCAGCGTGGTCTGGTACAGCGCTGACAGCCGACCAGAGGACTTGGCTGCGGCAGGTGGGGGCACAGAAGACATGGTCGCTTGGGGGGGCTGTGGGTCTGGCAGGTTGGCTTAGAGGTGCTTCAGCGTCTTTACTTGAGGGCCTTGTAGCGCATGCGCTTGGGCTTGGCACCCTCTTCACCCAGGCGTTTCTTCTTGTCGGCCTCGTACTCCTGGTAGTTGCCGTCAAAGAAGGTCCACTGGCTGTCGCCCTCGCAGGCCAGGATGTGGGTGGCAATGCGGTCCAGGAACCAGCGGTCGTGGCTGATGACCATGATGGTGCCGGCAAATTCCAGCAGCGCGTCTTCCAGGGCACGCAGGGTTTCCACGTCCAGGTCGTTGCTTGGTTCATCGAGCATCAGCACATTGCCGCCGGCAATCAGGGTCTTGGCCAGGTGCAGGCGGCCACGCTCACCACCGGAGAGCATGCCGACCTTCTTCTGCTGGTCGCCACCGTTGAAATTGAAGCGCCCGCAGTAGGCGCGGCTGGCCATCTGGAACTTGCCCACGTTGAGGATGTCCAGGCCACCGGAGACGTCTTCCCACACGGTCTTGTTGTTGGCCAGGTCATCGCGGTGCTGGTCGACAAAGGCCATCTTCACGGTGGAGCCGATCTTGACGGTGCCGGAGTCGGCCTGTTCCTTGCCGGCAATCAGCTTGAACAGCGTGGACTTGCCGGCGCCGTTGGGGCCGATGATGCCGACGATGGCGCCAGCCGGAATCTTGAACGACAGGTTGTCGATCAGCACGCGGTCGCCAAAAGACTTGGTCACACCGGTGAACTCAATCACTTCATGGCCCAGGCGGTCCGCCACCGGGATGAAGATTTCATTGGTCTCGTTGCGCTTCTGGTATTCAAAATCTGAAAGTTCTTCAAAGCGGGCCAGGCGCGCCTTGCTCTTGGCCTGGCGTGCCTTGGGGTTTTGGCGCGACCATTCCAGTTCCTTCTTCAAGGCCTTGGCGCGCGACTCTTCGCCCTTTTGCTCGGCCTCAAGGCGCGCGCCCTTTTGCGTCAGCCAGTCGGAGTAATTGCCCTTGTAGGGAATGCCGGAGCCGCGGTCCATTTCCAGAATCCACTCAGCGGCGTTGTCCAGGAAGTAGCGGTCGTGGGTAATGGCCACCACGGTGCCGGAGTAGCGCTGCAGAAACTGCTCCAGCCAGTCCACCGATTCGGCGTCCAAGTGGTTGGTCGGCTCATCGAGCAGCAGCATGTCGGGTTTGGAAAGCAACAGGCGGCACAGTGCCACGCGGCGCTTTTCACCACCGGAGAGCACGCCGATGTTGGCGTCCCATGGGGGCAAGCGCAGGGCGTCGGCGGCAATTTCGAGCTGGTGCTCGGAGTCGGTGCCGGCGGTGGCGATGATGGCTTCGAGCTCGGCCTGCTCGGCGGCCAGGGCGTCAAAGTCAGCGTCTTCCGCACCGTAGGCGGTGTACACCTCTTCCAGACGGGCCTTGGCGGTGAACACCCGGCCCATGCCGGCTTCGACGCTTTCACGCACGGTTTGCGTCGGGTCCAGCTGCGGCTCCTGCGGCAGGTAGCCGATGTTCAGGCCCGGCATGGGGATGGCTTCGCCCTCGATTTCCTTGTCCAGGCCGGCCATGATTTTCAGCAGGGTGGACTTGCCCGAACCGTTGGTGCCCAGCACACCGATCTTGGCGCCGGGGAAAAAGGACAGGGAGATGTCTTTAAGAATGTGGCGCTTGGGCGGCACGATCTTGCCGAGCCGGTTCATGGAAAAAACGTATTGGGCCATTGCGGTGCGAGTTATTGTGGGAGAGGTAAAGACGCCATTATCGACTGCGCACGCCCGAGCGCCCGCGTACCGGCCTCTATTTGCGTGCTTTTGGCGTTGGCAGCTGCAAGTCGTTGTGCAGCGCCGTCTGTGCCACGGCGTCCAGGGCGTTGTCTATCACCCGCCCATCGGAGACGGTGCGGATCAGCCGGGATTTTTTCAAGCGCTCTATGGTCTTGCGCGACATGGAGTGCGCCATGCCACTGCCCGAAATGAACATGAAGAGGGTGCGCTGCGGGCTGGCCCAGGTCAGCTGCGCGCGCACCCAGTTGCCGGCCAGGGCCAGGTCGACCCAGGTGCCAATGCCCAGGCTGTCCACACTCCAGATGGCCTGGTCCGCCGAGGCCTGGCGCGGCTGCGGGCCGGGCGACGGCAGCACCATCTCCTCGTCCAGGTAACCAGAATCGGCGGCCTCGCCATCGACCACCCACAGACCGGGGGACGCCGCTTCGTCCACCGTGGACGCCAGCTTGGCTTCGGCCGCGGCAAGCTCGGCGCTGCTGGGCCGGTTGCTGTCAAACACCTGTTCATGGAAGGAAATCAGCGCGTCAAAAAAAATCGCCATGCGCTGGGATGGGTAGGAAATCAGTTCCAGCCCACGGCGCATTTTCACCAGCATGTCGGGCACCATTTGCACCAGGCGTGGGCGGTTGCGCCGGGTCAGGCGCAGCTGCACGCTCCAGATCAAATCCTCCACCAGTCCGTGGTAGCCACCCGGGTCGGGCGAGCCGTCGGCAAAGTTGAGCTGGGCCTGTGCCACCACCTGGGCCCAGGGGCCGCGCAAGAAAGTGCCCACCATGGTGGGCCCTTTGAGGCCCGCCAGCCGCTCGGCGAATTCCTGGCTCAGACGCTGGGCCAGCAAATTGCGCTGCTCGGCCTGCAACAGACCGCGCGCCGCCTGCGCGGCACGCTGGTGCTGCTCGGCCTCTTCCGAGCTCCAGACCTCGTCGAGCCCGCGCAGCACCTGGCGAAAGGCTGCTGCGTCCCCAGCGCCGGCACGAATGTCGCGCACGGCCTTGTCAAACGCGGCCTGAAAATGCGGGTAGCCCGGCGTCTCGGTGGAGGTGAAGGCCAGGCTGCGGTGCGTCATGCGGTCCAAAAACAGGCGCGCCGGATGCTGGCGTTCGCTGAACAGCCGCCCATCCACCTGCGAGAGCTTGACCAGCACCGGCTCCAGCGCTTTCAGGCTGGCGCGCACCGGCTGCAGCAAGCGACCATCCTGCATCAGGTTGTCCAGCATCAGCAGCACCACCTCCTGGCCCAGCTGCACGCCCATTTTTTTGCGCTGCGCCGGGTCGTCCTCGGCAGGCGCCAACATATCCACCACCGGGGCCACCGGCTCGGCCAGCTTGCGCACCGCCGAGACGGTCTTGCCGGCACGGTCGGCCAGGCGCTTCATCATGGGCTCCACCAGCTTCATGTCCTGCAAGGCCTCGAAGGAGGCCGGTATGGTGTGCGAGAAGTCCATGCGCCCGCCGGGCGCCGGGTTCGGGTCCAGCTCGCCCGAGAGCAGGCGGCGCAGCTTGTCCAGCGTCAGCATGGTGCGCGAGACCGTGCTCTGGGCCGCGTTGTCCGGGTTCCACAGGCCGGTGCTGGCATGGGTGGCCATGTGCACCGGCTCCACGCCCAGGGAGCGCAGCCATTCGGAAACCTCGCGGTACAGGTGGTGCAAGCTGGCGCCCAGCAGACCGGCAGCCAGGTTCATGACCGGCGCGCGGGCGTCGCGGTCCGGCACAAACTCTTCCAGGGCCTCGCGCAGCGCATGCACAAAGGCGTCCGGCTTGAGCGGGTTGAGATGGGCCAGCACCGTGGACCAGCCCAGCAGATTGCTGACCATGGCGTTGAGCATCGGCAACACGTCTTCCACCGCCCGCTGCACCGCCTGCTGGCTTTGGGCGAATTCGATGTTGG
This sequence comes from Rhodoferax sp., assembly GCA_043758575.1. GTDB lineage: Bacteria > Pseudomonadota > Gammaproteobacteria > Burkholderiales > Burkholderiaceae_C > Allorhodoferax. The sequence goes on along the minus strand of JAYVNF010000026.1, from coordinate 6,542 downwards.
CGTCGATCTGGTCGGCATCCAGAAACTGGAAGTCTTCAAAGCGCATCAGCTGGCGCGCCGCATGGCGGCTGGTCTGGCCGCCATACACATAGGTGCGCAAATGCTGGGCAAAGCTTTGCTTGAGCGCGGGCGCATCCTCGGTCAATTCTTCTATGGTTTTGCGCAGGTGCTGGTCGGCAGCGGCCGCCGGCTTCTTCCCGTTCACTGGCCGTAACGCGGCCTTCAGGCCGGACAGCACCTCGTCCATCAGCTGCGGCGCCTGGTCCAGCACGGCATCCAGGCAGGCCTGTAAATTGGGCTGGTAGTGGCCGGGGTCGTCTGCCACTCCCAAGCGGCGCAACATGAATTTGCTCATTGTGAAACCATTTTGTCAGCAGGCTAACACCCTGGCTAGTGCGGCGGCACCGGCCTTCACGAAATATTACACAAGATCGCACAGTCGACGCCCGCTTTGCGGCAGTAAAAGCCGGGCCCGGGGCACAACGTGCGACAATACGCGTATTGCGGCGAATCAGTTGCCCGCAATGCCAGCATCTTGGCTGGGGGACCCAACGACACATTGCGTCCCACCTTTTGCATCCATCTGCCTTTGACTGACCACTTGTCTGACGAGTGGAACGGCCGGTATCCCAAGCGCCCTGGTAGGGCGCAAACACCCATGAACTTTGAAGAACTGAATCTGGCCCCGGCCATCCTGAAGGCTGTGCGCGAAGAGGGCTACGAAACCCCCACCGCCATCCAGGCCCAGGCCATCCCCCTGGTGATGCTGGGCAATGACTTGCTGGGCGGCGCCCAGACCGGCACCGGCAAGACCGCGGCCTTTACCCTGCCCATGCTGCACCGCCTCACCATGAGCCGCAGCGCGCAAAACAAATTCGGCGGCACCGGCATCCGTGCCCTGGTGCTGACCCCCACGCGCGAACTCGCAGCGCAGGTGGAAGAGTCGATCCGCACCTACGGCAAATACCTGCAACTCACCAGCACCGTGATCTTTGGCGGTGTGGGCATGAACCCGCAAATCTCCAAGCTGAAAAAGGGCGTGGACATTCTGGTGGCCACCCCGGGCCGCCTGCTGGACCTGCAACAGCAAGGCATGCTGGACCTGGGCCAGGTGCAGATGCTGGTACTCGATGAAGCCGACCGCATGTTGGACATGGGCTTTATCCACGACGTGAAGAAGGTGCTGGCCCTGGTGCCCAAGGACAAGCAAAGCCTGCTGTTCTCGGCCACCTTCAGCGACGAAATCCGCGAACTCGCCAACAACCTGCTGAAGAACCCGCAAAGCGTGCAGGTGACTCCGCGCAACACCACGGTGCAGCGCATCACCCAGGTGATCCACCCGGTGGGCCGTGGCAAGAAGAAGGCCCTGCTGGCCCACATCATCAACGAGAACAACTGGAGCCAGGTGCTGGTGTTCACGCGCACCAAGTTCGGCGCCAACAACGTGGCCGAGTTCCTGGAAAAAAATGGCATCTCCGCCATGGCCCTGCTCGGCAACAAGAGCCAGGCTGCCCGCACGCAAGCGCTGGCCGGCTTCAAAAGCGGCGATGTGCGCGCCCTGGTGGCCACCGACATTGCCGCCCGCGGCATTGACATCGACGACCTGCCGCACGTGGTGAACTACGAAATCCCCAACGTCAGCGAAGACTATGTGCACCGCATCGGCCGCACCGGCCGCGCCGGTGCCGACGGTGCTGCCGTCAACCTGGTGTGCCTGGACGAAGAAGGCTTTATGCAGGACATCGAGCGCTTCACCAAGCAAAACATCGAAGTCAAGATCGTCGAAGGCTTTGGCCCCGAGCCCGGTGAAAAGGGTGAGCCCATTGCCATGGGCCGCCAGACCATCTGGGGTGGTGCCGGCAAGCCGCCCAGCCGCGATGTGATGCAGGCAGCAGCCAAAGCCGCCCGCACCGAGATGCTGCAGCGCGTACGCGACAACAAGGCCGGTGGCGCCGGTGACCGCAGCGGCAATGGTGGTGGCAACGGCGGTGGCCGTGGTGGCCAGGGCGCAGGCCGTGGCCGCAGTGCCGGTGCTGGCAATGGTGGAGGCTATGGCGGTGGCAATGGCGCCCCGCGCCAGGACCGCAACGACCGCAACGGCGAATTCCAGCCTCCCCGCCCCCAAGCAGCCCGTGCGCCGCAAGGCCAGGGCCGTGGCCGCCCCATGGGCAACGGCATGCCGCAACAGCCCGCTGGCTATGCCAACGAGCCGCGCGAACCGCGTCCCCCGGCCGGCCAACCCGACCCCATGCGTACCAGCGTGGACATGATGGCCGAACGCGGTGCCCGCCGTAACTACGGTGGCGGCAACCGCAATGGTGGCGGTGGTGGCTACGCGGGTGGTGGTGCCCGTAGCGGTGGCGGTTATGGCGGCGGCGCCAATGGCCCCAGCAACGGCCCGCGTGGTCCGCGCGGCCCTGGCGGCGGCTCCAACCGCTAAGCCGGTCGCATAGCGACCAAGTGCAAAAAGCCGCCTCATTCGGGCGGCTTTTTTGTTGGGTCAGAATCAAGCCCTGCACGGCGCGCAACTTGCACGCCGGCACCGGGAGTTTTTGCTTTGAACTATCTATCGTTGGTACTGGCGGCATTGGCCGCCGTGGCCGTAGCCTATCTGCTTAGCCGGCCGCGCAAAACGGCTGCCAAAGCCGCGCCCACACCCCACATCCCTCCTGTCGCCCGCCCCTCAAGCCCGGGCCGCACGGCCAGTTCCACCACAGCACCCCAGCCGGACCCCCACCCTCTGGTGCGGACCGAAAGCCCCCAGTTCGAGGCATTGCTGGGCAGCTTCCACCGGGCACTGGGGGCGGAGCTGCCGCTGCGCGATGCCGAAGAAATTGGGTCCCTGCTGGCCCGCATTCCACGCCCACCCAGTGCCCTGCACAAACTGGTCTCACCGCAGTTCCTGGCCGACGCCAGCACCGCCGAACTGAGCACCATGGTGATGGCAGAACCCCAGGTCGCGGCCAAGGTGCTGGCAGTAGTGAATTCACCCCTGTACGGTCTGAAGTCCCCCTTGGGCAGCATAGGCCAGGCGGTGACCTTCCTGGGCTTGAACACGGTGCGCGGCATCTACTTGCAGTACCTGCTGGATGCATCGTTTCGCTCCGATGACCCGGAGGTCAGAAAGATCTTCGCCGAACTGTGGAATGCCAGCGCCCTCGCCAGTGAGCTGTGCTTCAAACTGGCCCAGCTGCTGGAGTTGCCGCAGCCCGGCGCCCTGGTGACGCAGGTGGTTCTTTCGTTTCTGGGCCGTGCGGCCAGCCATTCCCTACTACCCCAGAACGTGGTGCTGCCGATGATGCACAAGGGTTTGCTGGAGCGTAGCCGCGTGGAGCAGGACGCCCTGGGCCTGTGCGCTTCGGAACTGGGCAGTCTGTTGATGCAGCAGTGGCAATTGCCGCCCAGCATCGTGACCCAGGTGCGCACCATTGACCTGGTGCTGCTGACGCCGGTGGAGGCCGCACCGCGCGAGAGCGCCGTGGCCATGGCCCTGTGCTACTTCTGCGCCCGCGTGGGTGAAAAATTGGCACAAGGGGAAATGGAGGACCTGGCCACGTTCCAGTTGGAGCAGGAACACAGCGCCGAGTTCTATTACCTGCAGGGCTATCTGCGCCAGCCCGCCCTTGCACGTCTGCACGAGTTTGTACGCTTGCCCGAAGTGCTGTCCTCGGTCAACACCATGGTGCAGGCCATGCGCTTGCGTGGCTAGACCTACCCACTAAGCTCGCACAAACAAGGTCTGCAGCGGCTCTGGCCCGACCTGGCGGCTCCAGTGTCCATGCACCGCCGGATCGAACACAGCGCCTGCCGGCAGCACGTCGGCCGAATAAAAATGCTCACCCGGCTGGAAGATGCGCGACACCCCGCCCTGGATACCAATTTCCATCTGCCCACTTAGAATGAACACCCATTGCGGCGCACCGGTGCAATGGAAACTGCTGCGAAAGCCCACCGGGCTGTAGCGCAGCTGAAAGCCGCCCGAGGCAAACACTTCGGACAGCATGGACTGCGGATTGCCCTGGGGCAGCGCGATGGCCTCCTCGCGAAACCGGGCCTGGCCGTCGGTGTCGGTGAACAAAACAACTTGGGTGAAATGGGTCATGCGGGGCTCGTGAAGTTGGAACAATGGGTGGGAAGGTGCCTCGCCAAAACAAGGCCGGCCCTGGTGGACTAGCAGCCCTCGCCATTCTGCCGCACGGCCAACCCGCATCCGGGATTTCCGCCACAATCCGGGGCATGCGACTATTACACACCATGCTGCGCGTTGGCAACCTTCAACGCTCCATCGACTTCTACACCCAGGTACTGGGCATGCAACTGCTGCGCACCTCGGACAACCCGGAATACAAGTACACCCTGGCCTTTGTCGGCTTCGAGGCCAACCCTGCCCAGTGTGAGCTCGAACTGACCTACAACTGGGGTGTGGACAGTTACGAAATCGGCACTGCCTATGGCCACATTGCCCTGGGTGTGGCAGACGTATACGCAGCCTGCGCCAAGATCAAGGCTGCCGGCGGGAACGTCACGCGGGAGGCGGGGCCGGTCAAGGGTGGGAATACTTTGATTGCCTTTGTTACGGATCCGGATGGGTACAAGATTGAGTTGATTCAACGGGACGCGTAGTGGGGCCTACAAACGCAGCGCATGCGTAGCCTGCGCCAAAGCCGTGACCCGCCCCCAATCCCCACTGACAACCGCATCCGCCGGCACCAACCAAGACCCGCCAACGCAAACCACATTCGGCAGCGCCAAAAACTCCGCCGCATTCTGCAGTGTCACCCCACCGGTAGGGCAAAAACGCACATCAAAAAACGGACCACTCCAAGCCTTGAGCATGGCCGGGCCGCCAGCCTGCATGGCGGGAAAGAATTTGAGCTGGGTAAAACCATCTTCCTGCGCCATCATGATTTCGCTGCCAGTAGCCACACCCGGCAAAAGCGCCAGACCCACATCACGGCAAGCCTGACCGACGGCGCTGGTGTAGCCGGGGCTCACGGCAAAACGTGAACCGGCATTGGCCGCAGCAATCGCATCGGCCTTGGTGCGCACGGTACCGGCGCCGACCACCGCCTCGGGCACCTCGCGGGCAATCGCCTCAATGCAGGCCAGGGCCTGGGGCGTGCGCAGCGTGACTTCCAGCATTCGGATGCCACCGGCCACCAGAGCGCGCGCCATGGGCACGGCGTGGGCCACGTCGTTCAAGACAATGACCGGGATCACCGGGGCGTCCTGCATCACTTGCAGGGCGGTAAAAGTTTGGGGAGTGCTCATATCTGGTCCTGTAGGTCGGTAATAGGTGGGTGCGGGTGCTGCGGGAAGGGCTGCTTACAGCCAGGTGCAAGCGCCCTGCTCTGCGGCCAGCGCATTGCGCCGCATATTGGCAAACAGCTCGCGGCCCATGCCCACGCCGTTGGCGGCGCGCAGGTCTTCGGGCATGGTGGCCAGAGGGCGGGCCGCCCATTCGGCCGGGTCCACCAGCACCTGCAGGGTCTCGGCATTGGCGTCCAGGCGGATCACATCGCCATCGCGCACCTTGGCCAGGTCGCCACCGGCGGCGGCTTCGGGGGACACGTGGATGGCCGCCGGCACCTTGCCAGAGGCGCCGCTCATGCGGCCATCGGTGACGAGTGCGACCTTGAAGCCCTTGCCCTGCAGAACGGCCAGCGGCGGCGTGAGCTTGTGCAGCTCGGGCATTCCATTGGCTTGCGGCCCTTGCCAGCGCACCACGCAGACCACGTCATGGTCCAGCTCGCCGGCCTTGAAGGCCACATGCAAGGCGTCCTGCGAATCGAACACGCGGCAGGGGGCTTCGATCACATGGCGGTCATCGGGAACTGCCGAGATCTTGATCACGCTGCGCCCCAGATTGCCCTGCAAGAGCTTCAAGCCGCCGCTGGCGCTAAAGGGAGCAGATACCGGACGCACCACGCTGTCGTCCTTGCTGGCACCGGCGTCCTGCCACTGCAGCGTGCCGTCGGCGCGGGCTGAAGGGATGTTGCAGTACTCGCGCAGGCCGCTGCTGCGCACGGTCAGCACATCGGCGTGCATGAAGCCGGCGTTCAGCAGCTCGCGGATGACATAGCCGGGGCCACCAGCATCCTGGAACTGGTTCACATCGGCGCTGCCATTGGGGTAGACGCGGGTCAAGAGCGGCACCACATCCGAGAGCGCGGAAAAGTCGTTCCAGTCGATGACGATGCCCGCAGCCCGGGCCACCGCCACCCAGTGGATCAGGTGGTTGGTGGAGCCGCCAGTGGCCAACAGCGCCACCATGGCGTTGACGATGCAGCGCTCGTCCACCAGACGGCCTATGGGGGTGAAGCGCTTGGCTTTGGTGATGTCCAGTACGGTGCGCGCGGCTTCACGCGTCAGCTCTTCGCGCACGCTGTTGCCGGGGTTGATGAAGGCGGTGCCGGGCACGTGCAGGCCCATGGCTTCGAGCAGCATCTGGTTGCTGTTGGCGGTGCCGTAAAAGGTGCAGGTGCCAGGGCCGTGGTAGGCGGCGGACTCGGCCGCCAACAACTCTTCACGCCCGACCAGGC